>JAJYFP010000050.1 GCA_021790855.1 Actinomycetes bacterium | reverse complement strand
GACTATGGTTTTGTAGACGCTTTCTTCAAGGCTGCGTCTCAGAACGCCGTGGGCTCTATCTCCGCATCTTGGGGTGAGTCAGAGACTGCTATTCAAGCCTCGGTAAACGCGTACCAAGAGTCCTCTGGATATGCGGCCGCGTTCAACGAAGCCTACCTCGAAGCTGCAGCTCAAGGACAGTCAACGTTTGTATCTTCGGGAGACTCAGCGGCCTATAGTGCCTCAAGAGATATTGGTACCACCAACCTCTCTGTGGATAATCCAGCAGACAGCCCATATGTTACTGCTGCCGGTGGTACAACGTTGGCAAGTACGCAGACGTATGCAAATGCAAATGGTACTGGGACAGAGACCGTTACGGTTCCACAAGAGATGGCATGGAACTGGGGTTATCTATGGCCTATGTATCAAGCTCTTGGCTTCCCTTCTGAGGCGTCTGCTGCAACGAGCCTCGTTGTTGGTTCGGGTGGCGGTTATTCGTCCATGTTTAGCATGCCTTCTTACCAACAGAAGCTGAACTACTCTATCTACAACGACTACCAGTACTTGACGTCAACTAACTATCAGATCATAGATGGGTTGAATCTACCTACAGCGTTCCAATTCAACTCTAATCCAGCACTGGCTCAAGGTATGAGTCCAGGAATGAGGGCTGTTCCCGATCTATCGGTTAACGCAGATCCTCAGACTGGATACGCTGTCTATGATCCTCAGTTCCAGTCCGTCTACGGATCTTCGGTGGTGGAGTTTGGTGGAACCAGCTTCTCAGCGCCTCAGCTAAATGGTGCCTCGGCTGTAATCGCAAGCTTCCTAGGCCATAGAGTTGGCTTCTGGAATCCTGCAATCTATCAGATGGCCGCCATGCATCCTGGTACTGCTCTAACTCCCCTAAGCTCAGACACCGTATACGGTTCGTCGCAGTATAGCTCTACGGGCTCCACGACGGTTGCTCCGGGAGCAAACTTCACAAATGGAAACCTGTTCTATGCAGGAACTCCTGGTACCATATACAACCCTGCAACAGGCCTTGGAATCCCAAACCTAGCGTTGGTTGCAAAAGGATTCGCCTCCTAGACGAATAACAGCAAGAGGTTAACGGAAAGAACTGGGGACTAACAATTAGTCCCCAGTTCTTTTATGACACCTGCGCTCTGAAAACTACAAAAAAAGTACGCTGGCTTATGAGGAGTAAGGGCGTAGTCGAGTCAAGTTCGAGGACTCTGTATATAATCGAGTACGTAATCGATGCACGTATTTTTCTGAAGTCGTCTAAAAAATCCTGCTATTAGTTGCCTTCGAAGGTAAGATTCGAGTACGTTTAAGTAAATGGGTACGCAAAAAGACGGTTTCAAGAAGCTCAATGAGGTGGTTAGCTCTACTCTTAAAATGACTCAGAAAAAGAGTGAAGAGGTCTTGAAGGAGTTTATAAAAACTAGCGAGGCACAGAAAGAGCAGATAAAGGATCTAATCGAAGAGATCGCCTCTAAATCAAAGAAGAACGTTGAAACTATAACCGAAGCGGTAAAGTCTGAAGTCTCCCGCCAGATCAAAGAGTATGACTTTGTATCTAAAGAGGAGTTGAAGAAGATTATAGAGTCGGTCGTGGACTCCGTACTTAGCAAACAAAGTAGAGGTGGACACGAAGATAGTTCCTCTAGCTCAGAGCCAACAGCGAAGCCGGGAAGTGAAAGTAGTCCTAGTACTCCAAGGCGTCGGACGAGCAGTTCTCCACAGAGTAAAGCTAGATCAACTACACCTCGGGCGAACAAGACTCAGGCACCCACAAAGCCAGCTGAGGATCCACCAGAATCGTAGATGACCACTGATAGACGCCGCTTAGACGTGCAACTCGTTAGGGCTGGCATCGTAGAAACACGAGAACAAGCTCAGATAGCGATCTCCGCAAAACAAGTACTTGTTAACGGATCTATCGCTCTAAAGGCAGCGCAGCAGGTAAGAACATCTGATGCAATAAGGCTCTTAGAGACTCGACGTTTCGTGTCCCGTGCAGGGTTTAAGTTGGAGCGAGCCTTAGATGAGTTCAGTGTTGAAGTTAGAGGCCTTAGATGTCTAGATGTCGGTCTTTCGACTGGCGGATTTAGCCAATGTCTCTTGAGAAACGGGGCCTTTGGCGTGGTAGGAGTCGATGTTGGCACCTCTCAGGTTCATGAGAAGATAGCCACAGATCCTAGGATGCTTGTCGTAGAACAGACAGACATTCGTGACTTTGCACGTAGCTGTGACACAAGCTTCGAACTAATCGTCTGCGACGTATCGTTTATCTCGCTTTGTTCTATTGCTGCCGCCCTCAAATCTCTTTTACTGCTCCCCAAAGGGCTGCTTCTTGTTTTAATCAAACCACAGTTCGAGTTGGACAAGGCTTCTGTCTCTCGAGGGAAAGGCGTTGTCAGATCGGTGGAACTATGGCGTAAAGCCATCTTTCGGGTAGTGGATGGCTTGAACGGACAGTCCTTGGTCCTAACCCAGATAGCGCCTGCCCGTCCGAAAGGAGCCACGGGTAACCAAGAGTTCGTGGCGTTGTTTAAGTACTCGTCTCGCTTCACTTTAGAAGAAGTGGATGCAACGTTATTGATTGAACGTGCTCTTGAATCCGCCTTACTCGTTGATTGAAGTTTACGGAAAATGGCGATGCATGCCGTCCAAGGCTCTCGTAGCGTCTCTAGTTCACGGGCCCAAGAGACTAAGAGTCGCGCACTTTGATGTAATGAGATAGTAAGTTGTGTCTGTGCCTAGTGTTAGTTTTCTACTTCATCCAAAACGAGCAGAGGCGGCTGCGTGTTTTCAAGAGTCCCAACTCGAACTAAAGAGTATGGGAATCCAAGTGCAAGAGATCACCGACGCAAAACTAAATGGTGATGAAGACCTAGTCGTTAGTCTTGGTGGCGACGGTACGATGCTAAGAGCTGTGGATCTGTCCTTAGAGAGAAATCTACCCGTGCTTGGGGTTAATCTAGGAAACTTGGGTTATCTCACCGAAGTCGATCCAAGTGAAACTGTTCAAGCAATCACAAAGTTCTACGCTGGGGATTACTACATCGACTCAAGGATGACCCTCTCTTGCAAAATAATACTGAAGGAGCAAGACCGAGAAGACCACCCAGATGATGTTTACTTTGCACTAAACGAAGTGGTTGTGGAACGCCAAAAGTCTGGGCATGTTGTAAGGGTAGACGTTGAAATCAACGGCGACTCCTTCATTAGATACGATGCAGATGGTGTAATAGTTGCCACACCTACTGGCTCAACAGCCTATTCACTATCCGCACGGGGACCAATACTTTCCCCTTCCCTCGATGCAATAGTTCTCACGCCGATTACACCTCACATGCTCTTCGACCGTGCCATAGTCTTAGATGGAGCGTCTAAAGTCGAGTTATGCCTTTCAACCGGCCCCGAAGCTTCTGTAATGGTAGACGGTAGGGTAGTAGCAACTCTAAAGAACGGTGACTGTATGCTCTGCGAGCGGAGCAGAATCTGTGCGCGTTTGGTAAGGTATCAACCCAGACAGTTTCATAGCATTTTGAAGACAAAGTTCGGGCTTTCTTCCAAGACTGGGCTTAGGGAGTAGATCTTTGCTAGAGCACCTAAGAGTAAGAAACCTCGGCGTTATCGACGACGTATCTATGGACCTCTCCGAAGGATTTGTGGTGATATCTGGAGAGACCGGTGCTGGTAAAACTCTCCTAACCTCTGGGCTGTCTTTCTTACTAGGATCAAAACTATCTAAAGTTGCGGAAAACAGAGATACCTTAGTCGAAGCCCTGATATACATAGACGACGGCCAGCATCACATAAAACGTGAGCTTAAAGCATCTGGCCGCTCACGCTGTTATCTAGATAGCGACCTCATCTCAACCTCCGAGCTTCGGGAGTTCATGCAAAGCCACATAGAGATTTTCGGTCAAAACTTAGCAGTTTCGCTACAGCACCCTAACTTTCAACTCAAGATGCTTGATCGAGCAGGGCAGGTCGATCTTCGAAGTATTACGCTTCTTCGTACAAAACTCAGCAACCTTCAACGCGAGAGAGACGAGTTACTTGAACTTATCAGCAAAGTAACCGAAGCCCAAGATGAAAGAGCTACCGCCATCTCTGAACTTGAACGTTGCGGTCTATCGGATCCCGATGAAGACTCAGCTCTCCAAGAGCAGATAGAGATTGCGACACATTCCGAACAGATAAGACTAACGCTTCGGGATGCATTAGTTCAGCTAGACTCTGATGGCTCTAACAGTATCTTAGATCAGCTAGCACAGCTAGTCCGTACTCTAACGAAGCTTCCCAGTAGTGTAGATGTGCTCCGTCGGGTTCAGAACTCCCTCATAGAACTCACTGATGTGAAATCTGAATTAATCGAAACACTAATGGAGTTAGAGTCTGACGACGGACACATTGAACAGCTGCAGGAACGTCTTTATCTACTGAATGGCATTAAGCGCAAGTACGGCGCATCGTTAAGAGAACTCTTAGACCTGCGTGAGAGCTATAAGCGTCAGCTCTCAGAGTCGCAAGACCTTTTTGTCAGAGCTAACGATATTGACAAGGATATAGATAGCATTCAAAGGCAACTGTCCCAAGAAGAAGAATCGGTTCGTATGCTTAGATCCTCTACATCGCTGCGACTTAAGAAAGAGCTTGAAGACCTGCTAGTTGATCTCGGTCTAGCACGTACTCAATTAGAGTTCCTAATTGCAAGTAGAGGTGATGGTTCACCGGTGCAAACCATGTTAAGTACCAATCCCGGTTCACCACTACGCCCTCTAGGGGAGGCAGCCTCAGGGGGAGAACTTTCTCGAATTATGTTAGCACTATGTCGAGTCCTAGGCTCAGATGCTACTACATTAATCTTTGATGAGATCGACGCAGGTGTCGGTGGAGAGACTGCACTGCGCGTTGCTCGCTCACTGAAGGCTCTGAGCGAGGAGAAGCAAGTCGTTGTAGTGACTCATCTTGCTCAAGTAGCATCCTTCGCTAGTCAGCACTTTATCGTTGAAAAAGAGCAGGGCGAGGTGTCAACACGCACCATCGTAAAAGAGTTGGTCGCCTATGATTCAAGAGTGGAAGAGATCTCAAGGATGCTATCTGGCCAACGAGATTCAGACGCTGCAAAGACGCATGCCGACGAGCTTTTACGAATGGGCGCAGGGACGCGTATCTAGAAGCGAATTAAAAGATTGATAGTTAATTGGGAGACATATGGCAAAGCACATATTTGTAACCGGCGGAGTAGCGAGTTCCCTTGGTAAAGGTATTACAGCAGCCTCCCTCGGGCGCTTACTAAAATCTAGAGGATTGAGAGTAACCCTACAGAAACTCGACCCCTATATCAACGTTGATCCAGGAACAATGAATCCCTTCGAACATGGGGAGGTGTTCGTCACTGACGACGGCTCTGAGACCGATCTTGACCTCGGTCACTACGAACGATTCGTTGACGTTCCGCTCGGACGAAGTTCATCTGTAACAACGGGATCGATCTATCAAAATGTCATAGCGCGAGAGAGGAGGGGAGACTACCTTGGAAAGACAGTACAGGTAATTCCTCATGTGACTGACGAGATTAAATCAAGAGTATTTGATCTTGACACCGAAGACGTCGACGTAGTCATCACTGAAGTTGGTGGAACTGTTGGAGATATTGAGATCCTTCCCTT
>JAJYFP010000049.1 GCA_021790855.1 Actinomycetes bacterium | reverse complement strand
TTGGGACTCTTCTGAGTGATGAAGCACAGCGAAATGCGTGTTCCGATCCCTAAGATCTGAGATAGAGTCACGATTAGGTTTGTTGAGCCAGCGATGATGTACCTTTTTCCCCTGCATCTCCACGTACTGTGATAGCACTGCAAGAGCTGGATCGCAGCCAGTATAGATCGTTGACTCCCACCCCGAAAGTGAAACCTCCTTCACTCCGTCTTCACTTTCGTATCCCAACACATCCGCACCCATCTTCGTACCTTGGTGGTCGCTAGGCAACCTAACGAGACGCCTATCCCCGCCGAAGTCCGCAACCATATATCTCGATAGCTCTAAAGCCTCTAGTTCAGGAGTAACCTTTTCACTACCGAAAAGATCTTCTACCGAGCTATGCAAAACCTCAGCGATCCTTATAGCCACATCTACCCTCGGAGCTGAGGCCATAGACTCAACAGCGATATAGGCCTGTCGAGATAGTCCGACTAAAGAGGCTATCTCTTGCTGGGTAAGATCGAACTTGAGACGTCGATCCCTGATCTTTGACATGAGGACTAATATAACACAGATGTAAAGCAGACACTACATAATCAGATAGTTTGTCTAGTTATCTTTACATCACAGAAGAAAAAAGCGCCTCCATGAAGCCCCCAAAAGCCATAAGTTCAAGGTCTCTACCCACCCTACCCACTAGCTGAACACCTATTGGGAACGACTCTTTATCAAGTTGGAAAGGCACAGTGGCCGCTGGGGCTCTCGTCAAATTGAATGGATAGGTGAATCTCACCCAGTTCGCATCGGCAGGTTCCGCCTTGTCGTGAGCGATGAGAGTAGGGGGAATGCTTGCACACGTCGGGGTCATGAGTAGATCAAATCCTTGCATCTTTTCAGCAACTCTTTTGGAGATCTCATGAGCCGCACCCTGTGCTCTTAGCAGGTCTTGCGCAGTCAACTCTGTAACGTATCCAAGCCACTCTCTCGTCTGGGGTTCTATCAACTCCCAACCACTGTCTTTTAGATCATCCTCTACTCCAAATAGTGTGTAAGAAAGTGCCAAGGTCATAAAGGGTTCTAACGGATCTTCAACCAATACATCCTCAACCATCTCTACGGCTATACCTTGTGCCTCGACTAACGCAACCGCACTATCAAACGCCTTTGAAACCTCTGGCGTAGTCGGCGCATAACCTAGCGTCTTTGAAGCCAAGATCCTAACTGGTGACCGTTGTGAAGCCCAGTACTGATAAAAGAGTCCGAATGGACGCTCTCTCGAACGAAAGTCTCTCTCATCCACACCAACCACTTCATCAAGGACGTATGCGATCTCCTTTAAAGTCGCCGCCATC
This sequence comes from Actinomycetes bacterium, assembly GCA_021790855.1. Next base: position 4,383 of record JAJYFP010000049.1, on the reverse strand, counting down.
GGACCAACGCTGCTCAGGTCTATCCAAGAGCCCTTTGAAGGAGTCACTGGGACTAGGCCCACGGAGCACTTAAATCCAGAGATTCCACATGCGGCAGAGGGAATTCGAATCGAACCGCCTCCATCTGATCCGGTAGCAAGTGGGATGAGACCTCCCGATATCGCCGCAGCAGATCCACCAGAGGATCCTCCGGCAGTTCTGGCAAGGTCCAACGGGTTTCGAGTATCCCCAAAGACGGCGTTGGATGTCTCGGATCTTAGACCAAACTCTGGAGTATTGGTCTTGCCTACTACGATCGCTCCTTGAGCGATCAGCCTTTCTACCATGATTGAACTCGTCTGTGACGCTTGATCTGATCGGTACAACGCCGATCCCTTGGAAGTTGTAAAACCACAAACGTCCTCAAGGTCCTTTACGCCGAACGGCACGCCTAACAGTCTTCCGTAGATCTCTCGTCTCACGATCGCTTGGTCTATACGATCTGCGGTGTCAAACGCCCGGTCTAGATCTACCGCTACGAAAGCACCGATCTCTTGATTCTTCGCCTCATAGTTCGAAGCAACCTCTGACACCACTTCACGCGCAGAGATGACCTTGCTTGCGACCATGTCAGAGATATCGACGAGGTCAAACCCCAAAAACACTATCGACCTTCCAAGACGAGACCAAAGTCATCAATTTACCATAGACAAGCTTCTCAGATTCGTACTAGACACTAGCTACCACAACCACGAAACACAGACTCGCTGAGTCAAAACTCACCAAGGAGACTGTAGCAGGTCTACATATTTTATCCTTGAGGTGGAAGAAGGCCATCGGCGAGTTTCTCTGCCATAGCCCACCCAAAGACTACGAGGGAGTCACAGTTTGAGGCATCAACGTTCTCAAAGAACTGACCGTACCCTGAGGAGTCTCTCCGTGCTAGATCGCCATACACCAAGTATCCAACCGTTGATGCATCACCGCTTATGATAAAGGTCTTGTCATCGAGCTGCGATTCAGCTCCATATCTTTTGGATAGTCGTCGAGCCCATGCTCGCTCTTCTCCAGTAGGCTTATGTCCCGGCCTTGGAACGATATCTTCAAGCCCAGCGTACAGATCGTAGCCATCGAGCGAGACCATACGAACACCTACCAGCACGTCCTCATCAGGGAACGCAAGCAGTGCCTTTCGGTACTGTTCGGCAAGGAGTTCGAAAAGATAGTCCTTTTCAAATGAGCCTTCCTTTGACACAGACAGACCAATCAGGATACAAGGAGTACCGCCTATTCGTTCGAGTGTATAAAATACGAACCCACAAAGCTCACCGTCTTGTCGAATGTAAGAACAAAGTACCCAGTCCTCGCGTAGTTTTGAAAGAAAACCTATATCAAAACCGGCTCCCCTAGATAAGGCAAGCTCCGCGAACTCTGCAAGTTCTGCATCTCCGACAGTAATTGCGTCGCCGGTCGTTACGTCAATAGCCATATTTGAGCTACTCCTATTTTCCGTGAACGTTGGTTCCATCCTACCACGAATCACCACACTGTGCAGTAGCGGCTCCTCTTATATGAGCAAATAGTCGCTAAAGAAAAACGTTACCTCCGAAGATCTCCCTCACTGCGCCCACAAAGTTCGCTGAACCATCTACCCAAAAAGACTCATCTAACATAAATATCTTGTCTTCAACACAAAGCTCCAAGGGTACCACTCCTTTATGTTCAAGCACAAGACCCTTCAGTCGCTCTAAGGAGTCGATAGACGCCTGTAACCTCGATAACGTCAAGCGTTGCACGCTTGGTAGTAGCTCTTGATTTAACTCTAAGACACGCAGCTCGATAGCGATTAGCTTTGGTTGATCGTCTCTGAGATCGAACTTTCCCTTCACCAGATATGCGGTGTCTTCCTCTAGGATCTGATTATATTCTGCCATAGTTTTAGGAAACACAAAGACCTCTATCTGGGAGTCAAGATCTTCAAGCACGAAGTTGGCCATAAGTTCACCACGTTTCGTATACCTGCGGACAAGCGAAGTAACGATGCCGGCAACGGTCACCATCTCATCTTTGAACTTGGTTTCACTCTGTTCTTTCAAGGAGGCTATCGTTGTCGAGGCACTTCGTCTTAGCACCTCCTCATACCCTTTGAGAGGGTGATTGGAGACGTAAAGACCCAACATCTCCTTTTCAAACGTAAGCAGCACTTTTTGATCCCACTCGTCGTCTGGAATATCTAGCTCTAGAGTGAGTACAGCGTTCTTGTCCTCGTCGATAGGATCAAAAAGGGAGAACACGCCCTTTGCTGCCTGCTTCTTGGTATCTAGAGCCTTAGAGACTGCGTACTCATGAACGTTTAACAACCCTTTACGGCTATGGCCTAAAGAGTCAAAGGCTCCCGACTTTATCAGAGACTCGATCGCTCTCTTATTCAGTACCACTGGATCTGAACGCATCACAAAGTCGCCAAAGGACAGGTAGGGACCGTTGCTCTTACGTTCGTTTACGATCAGCGCGACTAGTGCCTCACCCACGTTCCTCACAGCTGCTAGACCGAAGGAGATCGCTAGATCTCCACTTTGAGACTTGATGACGGTAAAGTCGGCCATAGAGGCGTTGATATCAGGAACATGGACCTCAACGCCTTGCGAGGCAGCTTCATTTAGATAGACAGCAGTTTTCTCCTTGTCATCTTTGACAGAGGTTAGCAAAGCGGCAAGATACTGCACCGTATAGTTAGCCTTGAGCCATGCCGTCTGGTAGGTTACAAGGCCATATCCATATGAGTGACTCTTGTTGAAGGCGTAGTCCGCGAAAGGCTCAATGATGTCGAAGAGTTTGGTGCCTATCTCCTCTCCGTAACCCGTCTTTACACACCCACTTACAAACTTCTCTCGCTCAGCAGCGATCAATGCTCTAATCTTTTTCCCACAGGCTTTTCTCAAGTTGTCAGCCTCTTCGAGCGTGTACCCGGCGAAGCGCTGGGCAACTCGCATTACCGACTCTTGGTAGATCATAAGTCCGTAGGTATCTCCAAGAATCGGAGCTAGGTCTGGGTGCAGATACTCGATCTCTTTACGGGCGTTCTTCCGGTCGGCATAGTCGTTATGCATATTCGCAGCCATCGGCCCAGGCCGATACAGCGCGATGAGAGCAGCCACGTCTCCAAACTCAGTAGGAGCCAAAGACCGGACCAGCGTGCGCATTGCACCACCTTCTAGCTGAAACACACCGATAGTGTCGGCCCGTTGCAACATATCAAAGGTCTTTGGATCGTCAAGTGGAATATGATCGAGATCAGGTCGGTCACCAGTTGAAGACTCGATAACATCGAGAGCTCGCTCGATGACCGATAGCGTACGTAGACCCAAGAAGTCCATCTTCAATAGGCCAAGTTCCTCAACGCCATGCATCTCATACTGTGTAACAACTGGAGAGGTATCTGGATCTACCCCTGGATCCGGTTTTCTCTGGATCGGTAGATACTCTGTAAGTGGTTCATTAGTAATAACCACAGCGGCAGCGTGGATTCCATCTTGGCGCCTCAGCCCTTCAAGACCCTTAGCAACCTCAACGACCTTGGCCGCCTCTGGGTCCGTCTCCACCATCTCTCGCAACTCCGCGGCCATCTTAAAGCCGTCTTCGTAACCCTCTTGTAGCTCTAAGCAAGCCGATATCGGGGTATCTCGTCCAAGTATCAGCGGGGGTATAGCCTTAGCAATCTTGTCTCCAACGCCATAGGGAAGTGCAAGCACCCTTGCAGCATCTCTAACTGCCGCCCGAGCTTTGATCGTAGAGAAGGTTACGATCTGAGCGACGTGATCTTGTCCATATCGTTCCGATGCATAGCGAATCATATCGCCACGGTAACGCTCGTCAAAGTCCATATCGATGTCTGGCATCTGCTTTCTTCCAGGGTTCAAGAACCTCTCAAAGAGCAAGTCATACCTTATCGGATCAAGGTCAACGATCCCCAGACAGTACGCTACACAGCATCCTGCCGCTGATCCCCTCCCCGGACCAACACGTATCCCATGAGTGCTAGCAAACGATATAAGGTCACCAACGACTAAGAAGTACGCAGAGAATCCCATATCTCCTATGACAGATAACTCATAGTCGATTCTTTCAAGAACCTCCTCGGGGATAGGTGTACCGTATCGCTTCACTGCTCCTTCCATAGTTAGATGACGTAAAAAATTGCTTGACGACTCCTCGTAACTCTCCGACTGAAACTGAATCGGAACCTCGAACTCAGGGAGTTTAGGATGCCCAAACTCAATCTCGACGTTGCATCGCTCCGCGATCGCCAACGTAGTATCGCAGGCTTCGGGAACCTCGCTAAAGAGCTTTCGCATCTCTACAGCAGACTTTAGGTAGTGCTCCTCTCCTTCAAATCTGAATCGC
>JAJYFP010000048.1 GCA_021790855.1 Actinomycetes bacterium | reverse complement strand
TATTTGAAGCGGATGTTTAGCTCGCGACATCTCAGAAGATGCCATGACATCACCCAAAGTCACCGTCTCGCGAGTTCTGTTGGGGACCTCAACGCCAACTGCAGATCTACCTGGAATGGGAGCAAGTATTCTAACGTCGGTGGCTGCCATTGCATAAGCTATATCACGATGCAGTGATAGGAGTCGATTGACCTTCACGCCCTCTGCCAGCTCAAGCTCGTAGCGCGTTACAGTGGGCCCTACCGTCATACCAACGACTTTAACACCTACACCAAAGGTTCCAAGGGAGCTTTGAAGCGCATTCCCTCTCTCTATCAGCTCGGCTTTGTTCAACCTTTGCTTGGATCCACGAGACAAGATACTCTTAGCTGGAAGTTTCCAAGATCCACTCGTACCCTTCTTTAGCCTAAGTTCTCCGCTCTCTCGATCCTCAAAGACAGCAAGATCAACTATCTCTAAAGGTTCATCTTGGTCCTTCGCATCTTTTGACTGAATCGGCGGTGAAGTGTCTTTCGCTGCGATCTCGTTTTCAAGGTTGGGTGCAAAGATTGGGATATCTTGGAACTCCAACGCCTCATCTTGTGGCCCAACCGGACTCTTCGGTATCTTTGATCTCTTGAGAACCTTCACTCTCTCGCGATCCGAAGGCTCGTCTTGTACGAACGGGCCTTTTCCTGTTGGAGCCTTTGACTCACGTAACTGAGAAGAGACCCATGCAGAGACACGTTCGAGGTGAAGTCCGCCAAGGTTTGCTAAGGCTAGGAGTAAAAGCAGTCCGATAAGAACAAAACCTCCTATCTTGCCTGCTAGATGAAGAAACAGGTAGCCAAACAGCTCTCCCACGACTCCGCCGTAGTGAACCACGCCAACGAATGAAAAGCGACCACCATGATTTGTCTCGTGCACTACTCCGTACACTGAAGCCACCATGAACTGAACTACAGCGACGTCCACAACACTCATCTTCGATGCGGCATACTTTAAGTTTGCCAATACACCCACGGAAACTACGGCTGCGCCGACGACAACGACCCATCCGCTATGTCCAAACAAGACCGCTAAAAACCCGTGGAAAAATGAGCCTAACGGACCAAGCACGTGAGAGTAAGCGCCGATTCCCACAAGTAGAGAACCGACTAACACCACAACCGACCATGCCTCTTTCGAAAGGCTAATCCTGAACCTCCTGGTAGAACTCACCCGTGGAGCGGCCGATCGAGCACTTACTTTGGTTGTTCCTCTACTCTTTGTAGTGTTTGATCTGGATGAGTTAGCCAAAGGTAGGCGCTCCTTTCTTTTAACTTCTTCGTCAGATCTCAGTAACGACTGGAATCACCATTGGCTTCCGCTTGGTCAACGTCGAAATCTTCTTACCAACCGCCCCTCGAATCGTCTTTTTTAGCGTATCAATATCTTTGCTTCCCTGCGTCAGTGCTCGAACCACAGCGGCCTCAGCTTCCTTAGAAAGCTCTAACAAGACAGCTCCGTCACCTTGTTCAACCCATCCACGAGTAGCTATCTCGGGCTCTGCAACGAGCTGTCGAGCGTTTAGGTCGACGGTGACAGATACCACAACGACACCCTCTTCTGAGAGCACTCGACGATCCCGGAGTACGCCGTGGGCTACTCCACCTACAATACCGTCTACGTAAAGGTACCCTGCAGGAACCTCTTCACCGTAGTGAACACCCTTTTCATCTAGGATCACGACATCGCCGTCTTCAGCAAGTAAAACTCGATCAGGATCGACGCCACTCGAAATAGCTAACTTGGCGTGATTGACCAGATGTCTAAACTCTCCATGGACTGGCACGAAAGCCTTTGGAGTCGTCAAGTTCAACATAGTAAGAAGTTCAGACCTCTTTGCGTGTCCCGAGGCGTGCACGTGGGCAACACCCGGATGCACTACAAGTGCTCCTCTTCTGTAGAGGTGGTCGATAACTTTGCCGACGGCACTCTCATTTCCTGGAATAATGTCTGCACTAATAACAACGACGTCGTTATCTCCAACCTTCATCCAGCGAGACTCTCCAGAGGCCATAAGAGAAAGAGCCGAAAATGGCTCTCCCTGAGATCCGGTTGATAGTACGCAGATCTCCGGGTCCTTAAAGTCTGAAACGCTCTCGATGTCTCTTATCTGACCACCTTTCAAGTCGATCATTCCTTGCTTGACTCCCAAACTAACATTTTTAGCCATAGAGCGCCCAAGTGTAAAGACCTGCCGTCCTCTTTGCTGGGCAACCTCAATCACCTGACTAATTCGATGTATGTGCGAGGCAAAACACGCCACCACGATGCGTTTATCGACGTTGGCATCAAAGACACTCTCAAGAGCCGGACGAACCGATGTCTCTGAGTCGCTGTAACCACTCTCTTCCGCGTTTGTAGAGTCAGAGAGTAACAGTGCAACTCCAGCGGACCCTAACGCACCGATGCGCGCTATGTCTGTCTTTCGCTCGTCGAAAGGCGTGAGATCTAACTTGAAGTCTCCGGTATGGAAGATCACTCCTTGTGCAGTCGTTATTGCTAAAGCAAAAGAGGATGGAACAGAGTGAGTCACAGGAACAAACTCCACCGAAAACGGACCCACGTCTATAACCTCTCCGTCGCTTACGACATGTGTACGACACCTACTCATGAGCCCGGCCTCTTCGATCCGGTTCGTTGCAAAGCTTATGGTCAACTCAGACCCATACAGGTCTAAGTTGAGTTCCCTAAGTAGATACGACAGACCACCGGTATGATCTTCATGTCCATGAGTAAGTACACAGCCTACAACTTTGTCCTTATTCTCATAGAGATAGGAGAAGTCCGGTAAGACTAGATCCACACCCGGCATATCTTCGTTAGGAAACATAAGACCACAGTCAACTATCAAGATCGCATCATCTTGACGGATAAAGGCACAGTTCCTTCCGATCTCTCCTAATCCACCTAAAAACCCAACCTCAACAGGGGTACTTGACACAGTTATAGATCCCAACTTTCATCCAACTTGACTCCTAGGTATTGAGCTTCATTAACTAAAGCCTCTATCAAGGATCTAGCTTCTTTCTTCAGATCGTCTTGAGGATCTAGCATTGGAGAGCGACAGATACCCTTACAGAGTCCCATAACCTCAAGCACTGCCTTTAGCGGAGTTGGATTTGGAGCTTTCTCTTGACTTTGAAAGCTATAGGAAGGCACAAGAGCTTGGTTAAGTTGGGCCGCACGTTTAACGTCCCCCGCTTTGAAGGAGTCGATCATCGCTTCAAACACCGGCGAAGCCCAGTGAGATGCGACCGAGATCACACCGACTCCACCTACCGCAAGAAGCGGTAGCGTCAGCGAGTCATCACCAGAGAACAAAGAGATGCCTCCACTACACTCTCTCAAAAGAGCCGCAGCCTGTCCCGGAGTCTGGCTAGCGTCTTTCAATCCATAAAGATTGCTGTGGCGATCCTTGAGTTCCACAACGGTTTTATGGTCGATCTTACGGCCCGTTCTTATGGGAATATCGTAGAGAATCACAGGGAGTTTGGTAGAGGCAAGTATCGCCGAAAAGTGTGCAATGAGACCATCTTGACAAGGGCGGTTATAGTACGGCGTTACTGCAAGTATGCCATCTACCCCGACACCTTCTGCCTCTTTGACTAGCTCTAAAGAGTGTTTAGTAGCGTTAGTAGTTGCGCCAGCCAAAACATATCCTTTAGGTGCAGCTCTTTTTGCTACACGAAAAAGCTCGATCTTCTCCTTATCGGACAGCGTTGCGGACTCACCGGTTGAGCCGCTTACCACGACACCATCGGATCCGTGGTCAATCAACCAAGCGACAAGTTCCTCAAATGCCCCAAAGTCAACCTCTCCACTGTCGTCAAATGGAGTAGCCACTGCTGTAATCAATGAACCAAAGGATACATCCACTATCTCTCTCCTCTCTTCGAATCAAAAAAGTCATTAAGCTCTCGATGCACTATCCAGTCGATGCCAAGTTTTAGGGAGTCGATCGAAAATACCTCATTTAGCGCCATCACCACTCCAGGCATGAAAGACGAACGGTCATAGGAGTCGTGCCGTAGACTAAGTGACTGACCAATAGCGCCAAAGATAACCTCCTGGTGAGCGACAGCTCCCACGGTCCGGAGCGAGTGGATGCGTATATTAGAACCACCTTGAGCTCCTCTAGCAGCTGAAAGCGTCTCTCTCGTCGTAGGATCTTCAATAAAGTCCTTACCGATGCGTTCTCTCACCTCACCGATAGCCCTCGCCGTTTCAATAGCAGTGCCAGAGGGAGCGTCAACTTTTCGCTCATGGTGCATCTCCACAATCTCGGCTGAGTCAAAAAATCCCGCCGCCAACGCAGCGAACTTCATCATCAATACAGCACCAATGGAGAAGTTAGAAGCCAAGATCGCCCCAACTTTCTCCCTTGCAAAGGCCTCTTGGAAAACGGTGATGTCAGCCGAAGAAAATCCAGTAGTTCCAACAACGCAGCGAATCTTCTTCTCAGCAAAAAATAGGAGGTTTCGTCGCGCAGCCTCCGCGTTGGTAAAGTCAACGACCACGTCTACACCAAGCATTGGGAGTACGCTAACATCTCCCACAACCTCAATGCCAGTAGCCTTCACTCCTGTAACTTGATAAAAATCGATCCCAGCCATCTTGGGGTCGACAGCAGCAACCAGCGTCATTCCACTTTGTTCGATCACTGTACGACATACCGTTGAACCCATGGCACCCCCGGCGCCAACTACCGCTACTTTCACACACCTAATCTAGTAAACAAATAGAGTTGCTATCGCAACTGACAGAGAAAACCTGGTAACGACTCAGGATCACACCTATGAGATCTCTGGAGATTACCTACTCCACATAGCAGATCTTAAGATAGAACACAAAGGGAGCCGTCCACGTTTAATCTAGACAGTACCACCTTTCGTAGTTACATACACTTATCAGTTGAAGACTAAGTATAAAACATGAACCACGTTAGGGTCCCTGATAAGCTTTATCCATGAGCAAGCCAGATCTAACTCTAACACCGAAGGAATCGGTACAGGAGAGACCTTGGACCGCGCCACAGGTGGAGCGACAAAGACCGTCCCATCAGTCACAAGAACGCATAGCTTTAGAGGAGTGGTTGGACTACCATCGAGCAACACTCCTGCTGAAGTGCGCTGGACTAACGTCAGATAAGCTGAAAGAACGGGCGGTGCCTCCCTCTTCTTTGTCGTTGCTAGGACTAGTTCGTCACATGACAGAGGTTGAACGCTGGTGGTTTAGGATGCACGCCGACCAGCAAAACCTAGAGTTTCCCTATGATCCACTTCAGACCGGCGCCGACTTTAATGAACTGGAGACTGCAGATTCAAAAGGTAACCTAGAGGCCTATTTAAGTGAGATCCAAGCCGCTAAAGAGGCAGTAGCGGATAAGACCCTAGAGCAAAAGGTGCTAAGTCGTAGAGATACATCCGAGTCTTTAAATATTCGTTGGATCTATCTACATATGATTGAAGAGTATGCACGCCACAATGGCCATGCTGATCTTCTTAGAGAACGAATCGACGGACAGACGGGATATTAGTGCCCGCACTCCAAATGGTATGAACAGCTATATGCCTTTAAATACAACTATGCATTCACCATATGCGTAAGTAGCGATTTATCACCGCACTAAAGGACAGTACCCTCTCACCGAGACACGACGACTTCAGCTATTTACTTACTTCACATCCAAGGCCGGGAACCTCGCCAAGATGTCAGCGCATCCCTTTATGTATACGCTTTATCTCAATGGCAACAGCCGTCGGAGGGGATAGATAATCAAGATCTCTCCCATTTAGAAGCTAACAGAAAGCTTCAAGAGAACGCCAGA
>JAJYFP010000047.1 GCA_021790855.1 Actinomycetes bacterium | reverse complement strand
TGTTAATGCATCTATACGTTGTCACCAAAGATGGCACCCATTACGCCTCCCGCCACTCCTCCGGTAGCAGCCGCAGTGGGTGCTCCACCCGCTAGATAAGGCGACAAAGCGTTGGCAAGTATTGGAATGGGCATTGATTGAAGCCAGATCTCACCCGGTCCAGTTAGCGCTACCAGGTGATACCCGTCCCCACCAAAAAATATATTCGACATTCCCTGCATCGTTGTTATCTGAAACTGTACAGAGTCTTGGAACATACCAACATGACCCGGATGCACGAGTATCGTCTCCTGAGGCTGAAGCTTATAGTTAATAATCTCACCCGAGAGCTCTACCCAGGCAGTACCTGACCCCTCTAGCCTTTGGAGAATAAAGCCGTCTTTACCATAGATACCAGCTCTAAAACTCTGCTGTGCTCCTACTGTGGGTACGACGTCTAAAGTAGAACACAGCATGCCGTGCCTATGCACTAAATAACCGCTACCAGGTGAAATATTCACTGGAAAGATCCTTCCAGGAAGCTTGGTCGCAAAGGCCACCATACCGGCGCTGCCTTGAGCTTCATACTTAGTCAAAAACAAGCCACCACCACCAACAACGCGCTTTATACCAGAGAACAGGCCTCCTCTTCCACTTTGATTCAACCCCGTAGTCTGACTCATTCGCAGACTTGGAGTCATCCAAGAGAGTTCACCGTGAGTAGATATCACCGCTTCACCGGGCTCAAGAGACACCTCCAATACCGGCATCGTCGTTCCCTTTACAACTGCATTCATATACAGACCTCCGGTTCGCTCCAAGTGACTGGTCACAACCCAGTCGTCCAACTCTAACGCATCTTCAATGACAATGCGAGCATCAGAATCAATAAAACTTCTTACAAAGAACGCCCTCATAGGCATGACAATTCAAGATTTGGATAGGATAATAAAGTTGATGCCTTGCGTTCTTTTACTCAGACATACCGACCTCTCTCTTGCTAGTACAAGAACGGACACAGCGATCTAGCTAGAATCAAAACATGAGCGAACTTGTAACTCCACCGGTAAAGGGGCGACGTCACAAAGAGAGAGTTCGGGTAGAGAAAGATCAAGTCCATCAAGTTCTTGAGAGAAACTACCTTGGACATCTTTCAGTGATCGATAAGGCTACCAACTTCCCATTTACCATCCCGATAGCGTACTCTCTAGCCGACGATACGCTTTACCTACACGGAGCATCCGGTAACCATGCACTTTCGATGGCAATTGGAAGCCCCTGTAGCTTTGTGGTAACAGAAGTATCCGAACTCGTACTTGCTGAGACTATGTTCGATCACTCGATAAACTACGCGTCAGTAGTCGTCTATTCAACAGGGAAAGAGATTACCGACTTAAAAACTAAAGATTCACTACTCGTAAACTTCGTCGAGCGACTGTATCCCCAAAGGTCCAAAGCCTTGAGACCAAACACCAAGTCAGAGCTTCTTCAAACAAAGGTCATATCCTTGGAACTCAAAAACGCTAGCGTAAAGGTTAGGGAGGATCCCCTGGACGTCTGCGTTAAAGATGGAACCTGGATCGGCACCATACCAATACGTACGACATTTCAGATCGCAGACACTCTCCCTCACCCAAACCTCGGGCAGTCCATAACCAAGAAAACGAACGCCTTGTCTTAGGAGACTAGATCATTTTCCTTATGCTCTATCGACCTTACCAGCAGAGCTACCTCTCTAATCGTCACATACAGCTGCGCTAGCGATACCACTTCTTCGCCGTCTTCAAGTGATCTAAGAGCCGACTTGATCTTTTCTAGATGCTCTCGATGCCGAAGACCCCATAGAGCCAAAGGATCCATAGAGGCTTCACTTTCATCGATATGAGCTTCTAGATATTTAGTCGCACTTCTAGCTAACTCCATCTGTATGTAGGATAGATCAACAAACAAAAGTTCTCTCGACGACTCTTCCCAGTGATTCCCAACCTGCACAGACGATAGGTGAGATCTCAACGTTGGAAGGTTCGAAAGTGTTCCAACTGCGAAAAATATCCGAGCAGCCTTGGTCGGAGAACCCAAGTTGAACTCTTCTTCTAGCATCACCACCGCAGGTACAGACACCAGCGTATCGATCACCCCGAAAAAGGTGGCGACGTCTTTGTCTAGCCCAGCGTCTACGAGTTCCGAAGTCCGCCGTTGCTGCCTATCGAAACCCGCCTTGTCTAGCACAAAGGACAAGTTATCGAAAATGTCTGGAAATGCTGGCTCAAAGCGTCCAATTACGTCAGACAAGCTCTGGTTTATCTGTCCGGACGTAATTAACCAACGAGCCATCCTGAAAGAAGACAGTGCTAGGCGATTCATAAGGGACACCCTAAGTTTCTGAGGAACCTGAACTTGATCGACCAACCGTTTCACCCAGCCTTGTGCATCAAGTATCTCTAACGCGGCCATCAGCGCCTTTGATGCCTCTTCGACCGAGACCGAGGAGATCTCAGATAACTCAAATACCGAAGTAATACCGATAAGATTGACCAGACGGTTAGCAGCTACAGTAGCAATTATCTCCCTTTTCAAAGGGTGATACAGAGTCTTCGAAGTCAATTTAGAAGAGATCAACTCAGGAAAGTACTCTAAGTACAATGAAGTACTGAACTCATCTGAAACTAAGGGCGAGTTCAAAATATGATGATAGAGATCCAACTTTGCATATGCAAGCAGAACTGAAAGTTCAGGACGAGTTATAGTTCCACCTTTGGAGGCAATCTCCAAGACTCTTTTGGGAGTAGGCAAAAACTCCACCTCTGGATCCAGTTCAGCCTCGTCGATAAGACGTTCAGTCAAGCGAGAGATCGCATTCATCTTCGATCTCGCTTGTTCCTGACTTGCAGACAACACCCAGTTTTGATAGACGTTATCCTCTAACACCTGGGCTTTCACTTGAGAGGTAGCAGAAAACAACAAAGGAGTCCTCTCCGAAACATCAATGCGACCGACTTCAATAGCGGATGCTAGAAGAATTTTCAAATTTACCTCATGGTCTGAGGTATCCACACCTGCAGAGTTATCGATCGCATCGGTATTGCATCTCCCGCCTACGAGAGAGTACTCGATGCGGCCTTTTTGCGTAAATCCTAGGTTTCCTCCCTCGCCTACGACTTTAGCTTGAAGTTCCCTAGCGTTCACTCGAACTGGATCGTTGTTTCGGTCTGACACCTCATCATGAGTTTCAGTCGATGCCTTTACATAAGTGCCGACTCCGCCGTTCCACAAAAGATCAACTGGCGCTCTCAAGATAGCTTTAATAACCTGAGTCGGTTCATAGGATCCGGGATCTATTCCGAGAACTTGCGCGACCTGCACAGACACATCAACGGTCTTTAACCTTCTCGAAAACACTCCACCCCCTTTGGAGATCTTAGCTTTATCGTAGTCTTGCCAAGACGACCGCTCCAGGTCAAAAAGTCGCTTACGTTCTTTCAACGCAGCCTCTACATCCGGGTTGGGGTCAAAGAAGATGTCTCTGTGGTCAAAGGCTGCAACTAATCGCATAGATTCCGACAACAGCATTCCGTTTCCAAACACGTCTCCCGACATGTCTCCAATCCCGACGACTGTTATCGAGTCTTTCTCTGGATCTACACCAAGCTCTCCAAAGTGGTGGCAGACAGACATCCATGCACCCTTAGCCGTAATAGCCATCTTTTTGTGATCGTAGCCCTCCGATCCGCCTGATGCAAAGGCATCACCAAGCCAGAATCGTCTCTTGATCGCAATCTCATTGGCTATGTCAGAGAATGTTGCAGTACCTTTATCAGCAGCAACAACGAGGTAAGCGTCTTCACCGTCAAGCACTGGGACGTCAGCTGGGTGTACAACCTTACTGTCAACAATGTTATCAGTAAGGTCAAAAAGGGCAGAGATAAACTCACGGTAGCTCTCTACCACCTTCGACGACTCTTTGACTCCGTCACCTCGTACGACAAAACCGCCTTTTGCTCCGACTGGAACTATCACAGAGTTCTTTACACTTTGAGCCTTCATCAACCCTAAGACTTCTATACGAAAGTCCTCAAGTCGATCAGACCACCGAATACCACCCCTAGCGACATCGCCACCCCTTAGATGAACAGCCTCTGTAGACTTGGATAGGTAGTAGAACTCATGTTTTGGTAAGGGCTGGGGAAGCAGATACCCAAGAGAAGATGGATCAAACTTGAGAGCTACCCCTGCCGGAGTAGCCGGCAAGAAGAAGTTAGTACGCACCGTGGCCTCAATTAGAGCCGACAGTGCGCGAAACATCTTATCAAAGTCCAAAGACTCTACCACCGCAAGCCGTTCCTGCAACGCCATCACGTAGTCAGATCCGTTCACTTGCACGGAGAGATCCTCGACATTTACAACTCCAAAGCGGGCATAAAACTGTCGAATTAAGATCTTAGCTATCTGAGGATTGCTCTTCAGGGCATACTTGATGTAGCTAGCCGAGAAACCAAGGTTTGAAAACCTAAGGTAGTGAGCATAAGCCCTAAGTAACGACACCTCTCGATAGTTCAAAGAAGCGCTCACTACCAATGCGTTCAGCTCATCATCTTCGCCTAACCCACTCCATATCTCAAGCATCGCCACCTTAGCACGCAAGAGATCGTCTACACCGATCGGTCCATGTACGCCTCTTTGATCTCTAACCTCTATACCTAGGTCCAACAACCAACCTGAGTCTTCTCCAAAGTTAAATCTGTAGGGCAACTCATTAATTACAGTAAAACCGAAGTGTTCAACCACGGGAAGTATCTCCGACAGAGCCATCCAAGGACCTATTTTGAAAATCCTCATACGCAGATCGGTATCGAGTTGTTCACGATAGTCAAGCTCGATATCTAGTGCAAGACTTGATCTTCGAAGTTCGTCAAAGTGCACTACATCTCTCGCACCTTGCTCAGGACCGTTGTCGTCGTGATATGAGGATTCGAAACTCTTCCAATAGCTTTGAAACAGAGATAGAGCCTTGGTTTCCCCAACGGTATTGGCTAATGCAAGCTTAAATCTCTCTCCCCAAGACATTGATATAAGATCAAGCTCGTCTTCGAGTCGTCCAAAAGTCTTGTCTCCCAAAACCTGTACCGAGGCATCGACTACAAATGACATGAAGCACCTTAGTCCCTCAACTACCGAAAGGCTAAGTTCCATGCTTCCTGGCCCAAAGTACTGTTCTAACCTTGAACTAAGATCATCCGTTAGGTGCTCGGAGTATCGGGAAGCCGGTAGGACTAGATCCAGTCGCAACTGGACCAAATGAGAGTCTCGCTGGTTCGAAAAAACGACCATCTTCAACCGCGGAATCTCCTCGACTGAAAGCGCTACCGCAACCAAGTCTCGAAGTTCATCTTTCGAAATGGCCAGGATCTCATCAGGAGCAAGAAGTTGAATAAAATCTAGAGCAGATCTATACGCATAGCTCGTCTCGGAAAGTGAGAGGGACGAGGTTGCATAGTTAACTTTTTCAAGAAGAAACGGCAGGCGAGAGACAGCATGAGAGAGCCTAGGCGGAATAAATACCCCAAAGAAAGTACTCCTTATCCCTAAAGCTGAGTCTAAAAACTCGATCACTCGGAGTCGAGTTCTTCTTACAACCGGCGAGGAGACGTTTGCTACGCCGGCAAACAAGCGAGACTCGCCTCTCTCGTAGGTAGCGTTGACCTTGTCTAAAAAACCTTCCAGATCGGCAACGTCGAGTTCGTGGACTTTGCACCCAAGCCATCTAACTCCATGGGAAGACTGAACTCTAGTGCTTACTGGGAGAAAGTTACCCAATCCAAGCGCATCATAGGAAAGTTCGGAACCCAGATGCTCTCCGACCAAAGGCTTAGCCCGTCGGTTA
>JAJYFP010000046.1 GCA_021790855.1 Actinomycetes bacterium | reverse complement strand
TGGAGGGAGCTACGCGAGAACTTCCGGAAATAACGACCTGACCTTTGATGTGAGCTTGTATTCGGAAGAAGATACTGTATTCCTCGCCTATTTTGACAGATGTGCGAGTATATTCGGACATCGATAGCAGTTATATTAGGATTGGCGTTGCTTTGAAGTACCTTATTCCTTTGGTAGGATTTTCGGTGTATCTGTCAGTTTTGGGGAGCATAGCCAGAACTTTGGTTATTCCCAGGGGGAAAATCCGAGGATTGAGGAGACTCTCTGATGTCTTGGTGGAGTACCTCTACAGATTAATACTTCTACCGATAAAGCACTATGAACAGAGAGACTCCTTTAGAGCTAGTCAACCCGCTGTTGTCATATTTACAAACCTAATAATATGGATGGTCTTACTACTGTTTTCTTTGACCCTCATGATCTATCCAGCCGTCACCGATGTTAAACAGGCTGTGAGAGAGGCGGGCGCCTCTCTTTTAACTCTGGGCTTTACGTCAACTCCAAATGCTTGGGCAACTACGGTTGATTTTATCGGTGGTTTTACAGGGCTTACTATTGTGGCTCTCCAAATCTCGTACCTTCCTACTCTTTACGCTGCTTTTGCCCGTCGAGAGACGGAAGTGTCTCTCCTTACTGCTCGAGCTGGTCAACCACCGTGGGGGCCGGAGATGTTGGCTAGGACGCGAGTAGGAATAGTGAATATGAGAGACTCGTCAAAGGAACTGGCAGACTACTACCACACGTGGGAGAGATGGGCGGCTGATGTAGAAGAGTCACACTCGACCTACCCAATACTTTTGCGTTTTAGATCTCCGAACCCGTACTCCTCGTGGCTAGTTGCACTTTTAGCTGTGATGGATTCAGCGGCACTTTTTCTTTCTTTGTCTCCGACGGATGCACCGGTCGAAGCCCGTCTATGCCTTCGGATGGGATTCTCTGCTCTTCGCTCAATTGGGAGAACGTTGAGAATTGCCTTCGATGAGGATCCGTCTCCCACCGATGCGATAAACCTATCATTTGAAGACTTCAAAGTTGGAATAGCACGAATAACAGAAGTTGACTTTCCTGTTGAAAGAGGTATTGAACAGGCTTGGAGAGAGTTTAAAGGATGGAGAGTAAACTATGAATCTTTGGCCTATGCTCTCACAAAAGAGATAGATGCGGTCCCAGCACCTTGGAGCGGCACTCGAAGACGAAGTGAACCGATTATCGAGACGATACGAGTAATAAATAGAACGCCTGATAACCCAAGCGGTAACTAGTGTGCTTGTATTTATATAGGCTAATCGGTAGCTTGCCGGTAGATGACCTTGGGGGTAGACCGTAGATGAGAGAAGGATCCTCTGCTCGAGTTTCATCAAGCAGCTTTTCTGAAGCCCATGTCGCAGTTGTGGAGGCCGTTGACTACTTTTTAGATGCGCTCGGCGAAAAAAAACGGGAGTATTTGAACCAAATCTTTGATTTGCAGTACTTCCCAGATGAGCTGAATGAAGCTATGGCGACTCTTGGACTATTTGGGACGCTGATTCCCCAAAACTATGGTGGTAATGAGGCTGGTTTGTTGGCGATGGTTCTTGCGATGGAGAGGTTTGCTTCATATGGACTGGGAAATACACTTGCTCTTCTCATAACTATGGACACTTTAGCGATACTTCTCGGCGGTGGTCAACAACAAAAAGAGACTTTTTTGCCTAAGATAGCCAGTGGCCAAATAAAGACAGCATTTGCTATAACAGAGCCTGACGCAGGAACAAATACGTTTGAGCTGAAGCTCTCTGCGACTTCTCAAAGAGACGGTCAGAGCTATCTGTTGAATGGTACGAAGGCTTGGATAACGGGTGTGGATAGGGTCGACTATATATTAGTTGTCTCGAGGACGACGCCGTTGGATGAGGTCTCTGCAAGAGGACTCTCTCGGTCCTTTGGCCTAACCTTGTTCATGGTTCCAGCCCAGATAACTGGCCTTGAGAAGACGAAGATGAATACAGTAGGTGTTGAGGGATATAGTCAGTTCCAGCTGTATTTTGATAACGTTGAGATCTCTAAGGATATGGCTATAGGTGAGATTGATCAAGGAGCGGGAGTGCTGTTTTCTGCCCTTAATCCTGAAAGAATAGTAGCGGCTTCTATGTCTGTTGGATCTGTTGACTACTTTTTGAATAAGGCTGCAAACTATGCAAAAGAGAGGAAGGTTTTTGGGAACAGATCTATTGCTCACTATCAGTCTCTACAGCATCCTTTAGCTAGAGTTAGAGCCCAACAGGAAGGTGCACGTCTTATAACTTACGAAGCTGCTAAGGTATTCGATCGTCGAGAACCGGCACACGTCGTTGGATCGTACTCTAATATGGCTAAGTATCTGTCGTCGGAGGTCGCATTTGACGCGATAGATCGATCGATACAGGCACATGGGGGAATGGGATTTATCTTGGATACTGGGCTCATTCAGATGCTTGCTTCGACTCGTTTGGCCAAAACTGCTCCTATCAATAATGAAATGATTTTGAACTATATCGCTGAGACAGAACTGGATCTTCCTCGTTCTTACTGAGCAGATCGTGAGTCTAGGTTGGGTGAAAGTTGCTATGTCGAAGTACTTAGTAGTTGAAAGAGGTACCGTCTCTACGGTACTGCTGGATCGGCCAGAGAAACATAATGCGTTGAATCAAGAGATGATAGACGACCTTGTTAGAACATTGCTTGATTTGCAGGAAGATCGTGGCGTAAAAGTGGTCGTGATCGGCACCTTAGCGCATAACTTCTGCGCTGGTGGAGATCTAGAGGAGTTCTTGATGTCCCATGACGCAGGATTGGAAGATGGATATGATGCGGTGGACCCTGGAATGAGTCTCTTTAAACTAGCCTTTCATCTTAGGAAGCCCCTTATCGTTGCTACCAAGGGAGTCTGTCGAGGTGGTGGTGTTGGATTGTCTGCCTTAGGTCATATTTCCATCGCTCAAGAAGGGGCGACGTTTGCGTTGACCGAGGTTCGATTAGGACTGTTCCCCTACGGAATCTATCCATTACTTGCAAAAAATATGGGAGAAAGACGTTCATTGGAACTGGCGCTAACGGGACGAGAGTTTGACTGTTATCAAGCTGTAGAGTACGGATTGATCGACGAAGTTTCTTCAAACTCTTTTGAACGCGCAAACGAGCTAGCTGATTCAATCGCGCAAGCCAGCCTTTATTCGCTAGAAAGTGGTATAGAACTTTACAATCTCTCGATGACCCGCTATGACGAGGGTTTTTTTAGGTATGCAGGGATTTTGCGTGCGATATCCTTCAAGACGGATGCTTTGAGTGAACGGGTGAGAAAGTTCTTGCGACGTAGCAAAAGTTAGAGTTGGGATACTTCGGTTCGTCAAAGAGCTAACAAGTAGTTGTCGAAATACTCGGCCGAGTTTTCGTCTAACCTTTGGAGAGAGGTGAATCTAACGATGTCAAAAATTACAGTTGAAGTTGACCCTGTTGAAGTTGGTATGGAATCCACAAGGCTAGAGAGGATATCCACACACTTTCAACAGTATGTGGACGAAGGGAAACTCCCCGGGTTTTCAGTCTTAGTATCGAGGGCTGGAGAGGTGGTTTACGCAGACGCTAGAGGGATGAGGGATATCGCTACTTCTGCCCCGATGGAACTCGATACTATTGTTCGAATCTACTCGATGACAAAACCTTTAACTTCGGTAGCGGCGATGATTCTATATGAGCGTGGTCTGTTTGAACTTACGGATCCAGTCTATAAATTCATTCCGTCTTTTAGAGACGTTATGGTCTTTCAGCGCGGAGGCTCTCAAAGTTCTTCTTTAGTCCCAGCCCAGGAGCCGATTCGAATCTGGCATCTCTTGACTCATACCGCTGGATTGACATATGGTTTCCATTATGCGCATCCGGTCGACCAAATGTATCGCTCTGCTGGGTTCGAATGGGGAGCTCCAGAGGGGTTTGATTTAGCTCAGTGTTGTGAAGGATGGGCACGGCTACCGTTACTTTTCGAACCAGGAAGTGAGTGGAACTACTCCGTAGCCACCGATGTTTTGGGACGGGTAGTCGAGGTTGCCTCTGGCAAGACTTTAGACGTATTCCTACAAGAGGAAATCTTGGATCCGTTAGGAATGACGGATACGGGCTTTTACGTCAAGGACTCCGAGGCTTATAGAGTAGCGTCACTATATACCAAATCTCCACACGATGGAGTTCTCCTAAGGCTTGGATCTTTAGCCGAGACTCCAAGACAGTTACCCAAGTACTTATCCGGTGGAGGAGGCCTTACTTCGACGCTTCACGACTACCATCGTTTCACTCAGATGATGCTTAATCGAGGTGAATTGAATGGTGTTCGGATCTTGGGTAGCCGAAGTGTCGATTACATGACTATTAATCATCTCCCAGACCACAAGGACTTAGAGGAGTTTGGAAGGCCAGTGTTTGCCGAGTCTTCTTACTGTGGGGTTGGTTTTGGTCTTGGGTTCGCAGTCGTTGAAGATCCTGCGGCACAAAAGGTGTTATCTACTAAAGGCGAGTACTCCTGGGGTGGTGCTGCAAGTACAGCATTTTGGATAGATCCACGTGAAAAACTAACTGTTATTTTTCTGACGCAGCTGATACCTTCGAGCACATACCCGCTTAGGAGTCAGCTAAGTCAGCTGGTCTATCAGTCCTTGATTGACTAGTTTATTTGTGTGCTTGTAGCGTTTTAATGGCACGGAGGGTAAAGAAGCTCAGATGGTTTGCTGTGCCATCTTTCGTATGGAAGGTGGCAGAGTCGATGATGCTGTGACGATCTGTCACTATAGGTAGTTAGCCTGAGATGATTAGTTTGAGAGCCACAGCTATACCAACCACAACCACCACACCTCTTAGTACTTGTGAAGGTATCTTTCTTCCTACGCGAGCACCAATCTGCGCCCCGATGATGGATGAAATGGCTATGGTAAAAACCGGACCATAAGCTATGTGAGTTATAAAGATGAACAGTACTGCCGCAGTCCCGTTTACGACGCCGGCGAGAACGTTTTTCAGCGCATTCAGCCGCTGGAGAGACTCTTCGATCCCGATGGCTAAAAGCGCTATTAGCACCACGCCTTGTGCGGCTCCAAAGTAGCCACCATATATTGCGGTCAGGAAAACACCGGAGTATAGAATTCCAGCTCCGAGTCTTCCGTTTTTTCTATTAGCTACGTAAACTGAAACTTTGGGCTGGATTATCATGAGACACACCGCTGCAAGAACGAGATATGGCACTATTTGCTGGAAGGCTCCTGGAAACAGTACCAATAAAACTGCACCGATACTGCCACCGACTATCGCAACCAAAGATAGTCTTATTGATCTCCCCTTTTGCCCCTGAAGCTCCTTGCGGTATCCGTAGGCGCCACTAGCTGAACCCGGAACGAGTCCTAATGTATTTGACACGTTTGCCACCAATGGGGAGTATCCAAGTGAAAGCAGAGTAGGAAAGGTAATAAGAGTTCCAGAGCCTACGACCGTGTTAACAAAACCAGCACCCATCCCGGCAAGGGCTATAAACAGATAGTGGCTAAAGGGCATGAGCTATTCCTGATGAGAGTGGATACTTTACAGCTTTGTTCGAGATCCTGCGCTTTGGCGTTAGTCTGCAAGTAATAGTCGATGATGACTTGTCACGTGAGATGGTGACAAGATGTACTAAAGGACTAAAGAAACAGTAGTCTTTACGAGGCCCAAGAGTACGCAATGGAGCGCTCTCGAGTATTTTATGAGCTGCCCTACCTGGAAGTACTACCTCCGTCGGAGAACACGTGAGGTTACTCCAAATAGCAAAACAAAGGACTATCTCTATCACCGGAGGTTTTTGATCCGGATCCTCATGGCGTTGGATAGTTGCATTATTACCCTCTATC
>JAJYFP010000045.1 GCA_021790855.1 Actinomycetes bacterium | reverse complement strand
AGATATTGGAAGCAGCCAGATCTCAGGCTGAGGGTTTCGTGTCAAAAACTGAGGTGGTCCGGCAGGCAAATTCAAAGGCTCGCCACATCATTCAAGAGGCAAAACAAGAGGCCTCTAAGATGCGTTTCGAGGCGGAAGACTATGCGGATCAGCGATTGGCAGCGCTCGAGATTGCGTTGGTCAATACCTTGAAAGCGGTAAATGCAGGCAGGGAAAGACTTGCAACATCGGTTACCGTCCGAGAGTCCTCGAAGTCAATAGTGGCTCCTAATGAATCACTTGAGGATGATTTTTTCGATCAAGATAAGGGTTAGTCGATGAAACCTTTTGCAGTTGGTGTAACCAAGCTTCTCCGAGATACGTCAAGTCCCTTGTATTTTGACTTACAAGGTACAATCAAGGATGCTTTCGTAACGTTTTCCAAGGTAGATGAGGATGAAATCGTCACGGTTAAAGGTCTCGTAGAGTCGGTCCACCAAGGTCTCTTGGTAAATGCGGTGATCCAAACGCGTTGGCAGGGTTCCTGCGTTAGGTGTCTGGAGGAGGCCTCAGGTGAGATAAAAGTACAAGTACGAGAGCTGTTTGAACCTCAAGGATCGGGTGAAGACGACAGTTACCACTTTGATGGCGAGATTTTGGACTTGACAGAGCTGATAAAGGACTTCATTGTACTTGAACTACCAGTGGTACCTTTATGTCGTAAAGACTGTAAGGGGCTCTGTGCGACATGTGGACAAAATCTTAACGAGGGAAGTTGCAGCTGCATAAAAGACGATATTGACCCAAGATGGGGTAAACTTCGCTCCCTTTCGGATGGCTAATGGAGCAACTCCGGCTAGATTTATTTCCTTGTGGTTTATCGTAAGTCACGTAACTCTGGAGAAACTATAGATGGCTGTTCCTAAGAAGAAGACCTCCAAGGCGAAGTCAGCAAGTCGTAAAGCAAGCGCATGGCGTTTAGATGTGGCATCGTCTAGTACTTGCCCGTACTGCGGTGGAATAAAAAGACCTCACTATGTGTGTCCGACATGCGGATACTACAAAGGTCGTCAAGCTGTTGAAGTGGAGTAGTGGCGTTAGTTGAAACCAATTGCAATTGATCTCATGGGGGGAGATCATGCGCCCTCAGTAGTAGTTGAAGGATTGGAGAGAGTGTCCAAAGAGACAGATATTCCAATCTTAGCTATAGGGACGCATGAGGCGGTCGCTATGGTCGAGGATCTGTCGAATGTCTCAGTTCTAGTGGCCAACGAAGTCATAGATATGGACGAAGATGCCGCTTATGCGGTTCGACGCAAGAAAGACTCTTCGATTGTTCGTTGTGCTGAAGCCGTCAGAGACGGCGAGGCCTCAGCGATGTTCTCTGCGGGAAATACTGGCGCGGCAATGGCAGCATCGTTGTTTAAGATGGGCCGAATCTCTAAGGTTTCTAGACCAGCAATCGCGACAACCATTCCTAGGCCAGGGCTCAACGTTCCTACTATATTGTTGGATTCAGGAGCCAACTCGGACTGTACGCCAGAGTGGCTAGTGCAGTTCGCAATCATGGGATCTATATACTCGGAGCTTCGGTTCAATATCAAGGCACCAAGAGTAGGAATCCTCTCCATAGGAGAGGAGCCTGGAAAGGGAAACTCTTTAGTTAAAGAGACCTATGAGCTGCTAATACAGGATAAGGTGATCAACTTTATTGGCAACTGTGAAGGTCGCGATGTGATGGCAGGAACCGTGGACGTTGTCGTTACTGACGGCTTCACAGGCAACGTTGTGCTCAAGACTCTCGAAGGCGGGATGAGAGCCTTTGCTAAGGCTGCTCTAAAAGCTCTATCGCCCAAAGACGAGCTAGACACGCTGTTGGACACGGCTCTTCCGCGTCTTGCACCTTTGATAACGGAGCTCTCCGCAGATACCTATGGAGGAGCAGCATTGCTGGGTGTAGATGGTCTTTGTCTGATAGGTCATGGTTCGTCGGGACCTGAGGCAATATACAATGCAGTGGTTGAGGCGGACAAGATCGTACGGCTTAATTTAGTGGAAGCTATTGCGTCCACTTTAAAGCAGCACTACACACAAGGAGATCAAGGTGCAAGAGTTGACTCGTCAACAAATATTTGAGACAATTCGGGGCCATTTGGCAGATATTTTGGAGATCGATCCCTCTAAGATACACGAAGGATCTTCCTTCAGCGAGGATCTCAACGCCGACTCCTTGGCTCTAATTGAACTTGTGGAAGCAATTGAAGATGAGTTCTCAAAAGGTGAAAGCGTTTTTAGGATCGAAGACGATGAACTAGAGGATTTAAAGACTATGAAAGATGCCGTAGACTACGTCGTTGATAAGCTTGGCGTTTAGCCAAACATTTGATTACATAAAGTCGCTATCTTGAAGCTAGAAGATCTTCTCCCAGAGAAGTTTTTGAACTCAAGTCTGTTTCTTCAATCGATGACTCACAAGTCGGCCGCGAAGTTGGAAGGGGACTCTAACGAGCGCCTTGAGTTTCTTGGGGATGCAGTTTTACAACTTGTCGTTACTGAGTTTCTCTTTCGCAACTTTCAAGATCTCTCAGAGGGTCGCATGACCAAGATCAGAGCCGCCGTTGTAGGTACCCAGGCGTTGGCGGAAGCCGCTACTGAGATCTCATTGCAAGACAGACTACGTTTTATACCCAGAGATGTGGGCGATTCAGGCGTTGCGAGCTCCTCCATGTTGGCGGATGGTCTTGAAGCTCTCGTGGCGGCCATATACCTTTCTTTGGGGATCGAGGAGGTTGAGAGATTCGTACTCAAAGTTTTCGGTGCGTTGATCGAGCAGAGCCTACCAGATGAGGTTCTAGGGGACTTTAAGTCTGATCTGCAGGAACGCTTAGCCAGTCTCAAGATGAACGGTACCCCTAGATACGAGGACTCATGGATCGGCCCAGACCATGACCGCACGTTTATGTCTGTCGTCTTCGTTGATGATACCTCTGTTGGTTACGGAATGGGCAAAACCAAGAAGGAGGCACAACAAAACGCGGCGATGAATGCCATTGATCGTCTGTTTCATGGTAAGGGGGAGGGGTAGGTGCCTGAACTTCCAGAGGTTGAAACGATACGTCGGGATCTGTCGCAGTACTTCTCCGGTCTTGTCTTAGACGAGATTGCCGTCTTTGGGAAGCGTACTTTGCGTAGGTCTTTATGGACATCTCAAGAGATTGCAGAAGCCTTGGAGGGTCTTGTCCTTGTGGAGGTAACTCGATACGGGAAGTTCATACTAATTGGCTTTGGCAGCGCTGCAACCAATGTCAAGCACTACTTAGTGGTGCATCTTGGGATGTCAGGACGATTCGTACGAAAAGCCGCTTTGCTCAACTGTGAAAAGGATCATACAAAGTTACGTCTCCGTTTTGGCGCGCAAGAGTTGGTGTTTTGGGACCCCCGCACCTTTGGAGAGGTCTTTTTGGAAGATGAATTGGATCAGGATGGTCGTCCTGGCTCACTCTCTATGACACTTGGTGTCGATCCCATCTTTGATCCAAAAGGTGTTTCAAGAGCCTTGTTTGAAGTAACAAAGAACTCCAAGCGACCGATAAAGTCAGTCTTGTTGGATCAAGGAGTCGTGGCCGGATTAGGCAATATCTACAGTGATGAAGTTCTTTTTCGGGCTCATGTGAAACCTACACGACGGGTTGGTTCTTTGAATACATTGGAGATAGAGACTATAGTTCATATGATCCAAGAGGTCCTTAACGAGGCTATCAGTATGCGCGGGTCGTCTTTGAATGATAAAAGCTATCTAGACCTTGCTGGCTTGCCTGGTGAATATCAACAAAGGGTTCTTGTCTATGGTCGACATGGGAAAGCATGTGGCAACTGTGGTTCTACGATAGTACGAGTTCAGCTTTGTGGAAGGTACTCTAGCTATTGCCAGAACTGCCAGAGGTAGCGGCAATGAACCAATAACTTAGGAAGCTGAGCTATCTTGGCGAAGGGGAGTGTTTCGAGACGGGGTTATGTATTTAAAGTATTTGGCCATCAAGGGATTTAAGTCGTTTGCGGACCCGGTTCGGGTGAGATTCTCTCCGGGGCTAACTGTTGTCGTAGGACCCAACGGATCAGGGAAATCAAACGTCGTCGATGCACTAGCTTGGGTGTTGGGTGCCCAAGGGCCAAAACAACTTCGTTCTTCAAAGATGGAAGACGTTATATTTGCGGGATCTGAAAATAGGGCACCTCTTGGCAGGGCGGAGGTATCTGTCACCTTTGACAACTCAGATGAAGCTCTTTCTTTAAAACTGAACGAGGTGTCTATCTCTCGAAGCCTTTTCCGTTCAGGAGAAAGTAGTTACAAGCTGAATGACGTTAGCTGCCGCCTCAACGAGCTCGTTGATTTACTTGGTGAGGTAGGTGTTGGCAAGAGCCAACACCTCATTATCTCCCAAGGTGAGATCGATGACATCGTAAACGCCCGCCCTGAGGAGATCAGGGTCATATTAGAAGAAGCCGCTGGGATTACCCGATACAAGAAACGTCGAGACGTTGCTTTAAAGCACCTTCTTGAGGTTGATGCCGATCTTGAGCAGATATCGAAGTTGGAGAGGGACCTAAGACGCAGAATTAAGCCACTGGAAAAACAGTATGAGTCGGCCCGTCTGAGGGATGAACTGATTGGTAGACAAAGATCTTTGTCGCTTTGGATTGCAAAGATGGAGATAGATGAACTCAAAGACAGAGAAAGGTACCTCAGAGAACACAGAGATACCATAAGGCGCGTAGGTGGTGAAAAGAAAAGTCGTTACGATCAGATCCGCTCTGAACTGAAAGAACTTGTGGACTTTGACAACTCACCAGAACTTGAGGTATCGACCCGGCTCAAAGAGAGAGTCGTCAACTTGGAGTCCAAGTTAGCCTCGAGAGAGCTGGTTATCTCTGAACGTATCTCATCTTTACAACAAAGGGTTGAGTACTTAGCTCGCGAACTGGACTCGGCAAGAGTGCGCAGGATCCAAAGAACAAAAGACGAACTCGAGGCGAAACTTAAGCGTGAAGGCCAAGACCTGCTCCAAAGGGAACAAGCACTGAAGGAAATATCTTCAAATGTAGTTGCGCCGGACGTTAGCGACCTTGGAGCTTTGGAAGAAGAGATAGATGCAATACGAAAGCATCTGCTTGATAGACGCTCCACGCTGGAGTCCCAAAAGGCACAACAAAACCAGGAGGCATCAGCACGGAGGTTGCTCGGAGAAGATCTACATAGAGCGGATGCACGGCTTGAGGAACTTGCCGCTGAAAAGAAAAGAGTTGGAGGTTTAAAAGATGAGGTTCAGCTTCAACTAGATCAGGTTCATGTGCTGATAGAAGATATCACCAAAGACCGAGAGAGGATACGAGCCCAAAGAAACGAGAGACTGGAGGAACTTCAAGTCGTGCGTGCCGATCTTGCCTCTTTGGAGGCAGAGATTGCAGCTCTTCGAACTTTCCAAGGAGAAAGAACTCAATCAGACTCGAAAAAGTTTATTGCCGAGAGTTTGCTCGAGTTCTATGAGGTTCCTGAGGGTTTGGAGTTTGCCCTTGAAGCCGCCTTAGGCCCTTTGTCTCAGGCGATCGTAGCAAGAGATGAAGAAGATTTAAGAGCGAAGTA
This sequence comes from Actinomycetes bacterium, assembly GCA_021790855.1. The sequence goes on along the minus strand of JAJYFP010000045.1, from coordinate 314 downwards.
TCAGATTCTTTGTGAAGAAGGTACCTCTGGACTGGTGATCTCGCGGGAGTTTTTAGCGGAGTTGGCAAAAAATAGAAGAAGAAATACGGCAGCGTTTCCGCAAGATATCCTGCTGCTCTCAAGCTCGCTAAAGGTACGGACCGAGCTTCCCGTCATGGAACTTGATGTCTCGGTACTTCTTGACCTTGTTGGGGATGTGTGTGTCGTGAGGGATTACGAAGAAGGGGCTCAGTTAATCTCTCAGATTCCTACTCTCAAAGCGGTAACGAAGGACGGTCATATATTTTCCAAGGTACAGGCAGAGATCTCTTTAC
>JAJYFP010000044.1 GCA_021790855.1 Actinomycetes bacterium | reverse complement strand
AGGGAAACAGCCTCGTGCGAAGGGTTCTCATTACTGGTGCGGGATCGACGGGAGGTATCGGCTTTGCGACTGCCAAACGTTTTGCCCATATGGGATTTCAGTTGTTTATAACCTCAACTACTGAGCGGATTTTTGAGCGACGTAACGAACTGAGAGATCTGGGAGTATCTGTCGAGGCCGGAGTTTTTGATTTGACCGAGGAGGAGCAAGTCAGAGAACTAGTCAGGCGTGCGAAAAAGAGTCTCAGAGGAATCGACATAGTTGTGAACAACGCGGGTATGGGAAGTGTCTCTTGCCCAGAAGAGTTTGCATTAGCGAAAGATACCTCGTTGATGCAGTGGAATCTTTCGCTAGCGCGTAATCTTACCACGGCCTTTTTGGTTTCCAGAGAAGCGATCCAGCACTTGTCCGAGAGTCGCTGCGGGAGGATAGTGATGGTCGCCTCTACTACGGGTTTCCTGCAAGCCAGCACAGGAGAGGTCGGCTACGCAGCGGCAAAAGCGGCGATGATAGGAGTTGTGAAAACGCTGGCTCTTGAGTTGGCTCCTCATGGCATTACTGTAAATGCGGTGGCACCAGGTTGGATCGCATCTGAGGCGCAAACCTCTCTTGAAGCTCGACATGGAAGAGCTACCCCATTTGGTCGAAGCGGCACCCCAGATGAGGTAGCTAGCGTTATAACGTTCTTGTCCTCAGATGATGCCTCCTATGTCACGGGGCAGACCATAGTAATAGATGGCGGAAACTCTCTGATTGAAGGAAAGGCGCTGGCTTAACAGAGTTGAAGTGAACTAAGCAAATGCTCTGTCATATCGTTTTTATGATGACTCTGCTAAGGTGAAACTGTCCGGTGGCATGACAACGGGGTTAACCACCGACGGTTCACTTCGGGAGATACAGATGGAAGAGGTAGTTCGAGGATCTCGAGCAAAGGCGCTCGAGTTACTCGTTACGTTAGCAGGGGAGCTTCCTGTGGAGCTTGAAAAGCTTTTCGATTACGTCGTTGGAGGAATGAGTTCGGAGGAGGTTTCCTCTGTTCCCTCCAACCTCATTGCCAGAGCTGCATTTGAGCTTTACAGTGCAATAGATGCTTATGAAGTAGACTCAAAGATTGGTGTCGTGGTAGGTCGATGTCATAACGTCGTTGATATACCAGGTGGAGGACCGAGTGTATCAACAGAGGATTTAGATGGCTCGACATGTTTCATTGCCATAGTTACGCCGGATATGAAGTATCTGGTGGACACCTTCACAGAGGTCATGAGAGAGCGTGGATTTACTTCCAGCTTCTCTATCCATCCCATGATACCTTCCTCTCGAATCGAGGTCGTAAAAAAGAGCGATCCCGAGTCGGATCAGGTGTCCCTTTTTTATGCTGAGTTTGAACAACTTGCCACCTCTGAAGATCTTGAGAATCTAGCGGAATCACTGAGAAGTGCGTACCATCAACTCGTCTTGCTGCACAGTGACCTGCAAGAGATGTTCGTGGAACTTAATCGGCAAGCACAACCTCTGGTGGAAGAGCATCTAGAGTCAGAGTTGGCCTTTGAGGCTCTTGGACTCGGTAACTTTCTTCCAATAAGTGCGAGATTAGAGTCAGATCATAAAACTAAGTGGCTTGGATGTCGTATTGACGATGCCAGCCACGGAGATGTGCAGGGTTATTTGGGTGAACTCAGCCCTACTTATGAAAAGGGAGAGACTCAGCTGTTTGTGGGAGTCGCCAATCTTTCCTCGCCTGTTGTTCGCAAGACAAAACTTCGAGTAATTGAACTAGTAAACACTGCTCTTGGAACAAGAAGCACGTTTTTTGGCGTATTCGTTCCACCTAAACTATCTCACGCGATCTCTCGTTTGTCGTTTCTTCGAGAGAAGATCAGCTATGTCACTTCGTCGCTTTCTTTAGCTGAGGCAAGCTATGCAAACCGCTCGGCGTTAGATTTTATCCAGCTCCTACCTCCCGATGAGATTCTGTCGATATCGAGAGATGAGCTTCGTGACCTTGTCGCCGTTGCTCTGTCCGTTGAAGAGATACCAAGATTGAAGTTGGTAATATTCTCCTATAAAAAATACTCTCAGATGGCTCAGCTGAGAGTAGACGTGGTCTTGCCGGCATCTCGATACTCTGAACATCTGGCGGAAGACTTTAACGAAAAGTTCGAAGAGCGTTTTGGACCAAATAGTACGGAGATCAGTGCTTCTGTAGTTGAAGGACGAAGATGTTTCATGTCTTTCGTGATTGATACTTCGGCAGAACTCCTTGACGACCAAGACTACGCGACCTTGGAAGATGAACTTGACAACATATCCATGTCGTGGGGCGAGAGGTTCAAAGTTGCTCTGGTTCAAGTTACAGGAGAGTCGAGTGCTTCTTTGATGTTTCAGAGTTACTGGAAGAGCCTTGAGGTCTCTTATTGCGACGACTATGGACCCGAACAAGGTGCTAGAGATGTACTCCACTTTGATGAACTTCGAAGGCTTGAACGTACTTTGGACATTGATCTTGGCTATCGTGACGAATCTGATACCGATCTCCGTATGAGAATCTTCAAGATTGGTCCTTGGATGGCGCTTTCTGAAATACTTCCTGTTGTAGAGCACTTTGGCTTTACTGTCATCAATGAACTGCCCTATAGGTTCAATTTTGGTGAAGAATCGGGTTGGTTGTTGGACTTAGGTATTGAAGTTCGGGGTTTGAAGGGAGAACTTGGGCCTGTTGGTGAAGCTGACCTAGCGCGAGCTAAAGCGGCCATGCTTGAAATCTGGACTGGCAGCGGTGAGGACGATGAACTCAACTCACTGGTTGTAAGTGCATCGTTGACGTATCGGGACGTATGTTTACTTCGGGCCTATGCACACTACCTTAGGTTTTCGAATCTCGGATTCTCGGCTAGTTACATCAAGTCGGCCCTGAAAAGCAATCCACGGATATCAGAGATCTTGGTGAGACAGTTTTACTCTCACTTTAAAGGTTCAGATAACAATGATTTCGCAGTACGCCAGAGTGTTCCTGGTGATGTAGAGAAGCTCCAAGAGCAGCTAGCGCATGTGGAGTCATTGGACTTCGACAAGATGTTTCGAGCGATATCGACATTGATTAGAGCTACTGTGCGTACTAACTTCTTCTTGCCTTCTTTGCCATCAGGAGTTGCTCTTAAGCTAGATCCGTCTTCTCTTGGGTATCTACTTCCGCAACCTTTACCTAAGCATGAGTTTTATTTTCTCTCTAAGACTACCGAGGCCGTTCATTTAAGGGGCGGCGACGTTGCTAGAGGTGGTATCAGATGGTCCGATCGACTTGAGGATTTCAGAATCGAGATCTTAGGATTGATGAAAGCTCAAAGTGTTAAGAACTCAGTCATAGTACCAGTTGGAGCAAAAGGCGGATTCGTTGTACGTGGTGAGGGCGCCAAGGATCCGGGGAAGGTTGTAGAGAGTTATCGAGAGTTTATCTCTGCACTTTTTGACCTTACGGACAACATTGTGGACAGTAAAGTTGTACATCCAGCAGACGTTCCTGTGCTAGATGGCGAGGATGCTTACTTGGTTGTTGCAGCCGACAAGGGTACCGCTACATTTTCCGACATCGCTAATGACATTGCAACTCAAAGAGGATTCTGGCTCGGTGATGCATTTGCATCGGGTGGATCCCAAGGGTATGACCATAAGAAGATGGCCATTACCGCAAAAGGCGCCTGGATGTCTGTACGTCATCACTTTGGAGCGTTGCATGTTGATCCAGAGCGCGATCCTATAAAGGTCGTAGGTATTGGAGACATGTCTGGCGATGTGTTTGGCAATGGAATGCTGTTATCTAAATCTATGCGTTTAGTAGCGGCGTTTGATCATCGCGACATTTTCTTGGACCCTAATCCCGATGCAGAGATGGCTTATAGCGAACGTGAGAGGCTTTTCGAACTTAGTCACTCGTCTTGGCAAGACTATGACGTTACGAAGATCTCCGAAGGAGGCGGTGTCTATTCTCGGAAGTTGAAAACGCTTGCGATCTCTCCTCAGGTGGCACAAGTCCTTGGCATTGAACCAGGGTCGTACGAGCCTGCGCAAGTCGTAAAAGCTATATTGAAGGCTCCCGTCGATCTCTTGTGGAATGGTGGAATTGGCACCTATGTAAAGGCTTCAACAGAGACGCACGAGGAAGTGTCTGACCGCAGTAACGATGCAGTTCGAGTAAGTGCCAAGGAGCTCAGAGTCAAGGTCGTGGGGGAAGGGGGAAACCTGGGGTTTACTCAAAGAGGACGTATCGAGTATTCACTTTTAGGAGGAAGGTGTAACTCCGATGCTATTGACAACTCTGCGGGCGTTGATACCTCTGATCATGAGGTAAACCTTAAGGTTCTTCTCGCATCTGCTATTGAGGCTGGCAGAATTACAGCGTCAGAACGAATTCCAATATTGTTTGCAGCTACCTCTGAGGTGCAGTCTCAGGTATTGGAGGACAATGTATACCAAAACTGGATCCTGTCAGCTAGTCATCTGCAGGCTAGATCCAAGATGAACGCCATCTCTCGCCTCACAGAGCGACTTATGTCCGAGAGCGAGCTGGATCCTGACGTCGAGTTCCTGCCTACGCCGAAGCGAGTGCTGGAGATTGCCTCCAAGGGTGGAACAATAACTCGGCCCGAACTATCGGTTCTGCTAGCGTATGCGAAATTAGATCTCTACCATCACATACTGAACTCTCCTTTGGTTTCAGATGAGTTCAGTATCTCTATGTATCTTGAGTACTTTCCAGAGTTGATCTCGTCAAAGTTCAACCCCAAGAGCTCATATCATCCCTTGAAGAAGGAGATAATTGCGACCGTTGCCGCAAATCGTTTAGTAAATTTGGTCGGCATTACGGCGGTGTTTGAGTTAGCTGAAATCTCATCAGTGTCTGTACAAGAAGCTGCGAAAGCGCTTTTGGCTGCGTTGGAGATTCTTGATGTTCATAGTTGGATACAACGCCTCATTGACCAGGATCAGGTAGATCAAGAGCTTCGGGTGTCGCTCATGAATCGGGTGGCCCTTGCCAGCTTTAGAGTGGCTCGTTGGCTCATAACTTCCGGCCAGATGAGCCAGGCTTTGTCTGATGTCATTGGACGTTTCGAACCAGCGCTTCCCGATATCTACGACAACTTGTCTTTTGCCCTTGATAAATCGGGTTTGGATCGATTGCGGAGACGTACCGCGGAGCTACTAAAGAGTGGCATGGATGAAAACGTTGCAACATTTTTCGGAGCAATTGATACGTTAGTTGCGGTTCCGGCTGTGGTTATGCTGGAGGAAGAGTTCAACTTGGGTTCGCCGGTAAAGGCGGCACGGATATTTTTTGCGGTAGGAACGTTGGCGAATCTTCCAAAACTGAGATCTTTTCTTTCAGCGGTACCAGTTGGAAACCACTGGGAAGAGTCTTCTCGGGAACTCCTCTTTGTTGATCTTTCTTCGATACAGATTGAACTAGCAAGGAGCGCCACTAGGTACCTTGAGTCTCGTATAGATGAACGTGAAGCTTCCATGGATCCGATAGCTCTCTGGGGACTTCGGCATCGGGAGCATCTTGAAAAGATCAAGGCAGTTCTCAAATCGCTAGATGCTGGAGAAGAAGAGGTGTCTTTGCCTCAACTGTATGTAACTATTCGAGAGATAGCTTTGTTGGTCAGGTCGATGGAGGCTAAGGAACGTGGTTTCGTTTCCTAAGAAACGGCCTCCGTCTTTTTGGTTATGCTTCTTCCGAGTTTAGGACGAAGTTCAGTGTCAGCGACATTGAAGAGGGTCTGTATTGGAACTGTGCCAACCCATCTACCATCTTTGATGGATAGATCCAGCGGGTCATTTCTCACTTTTGCACTCGCGTTTTGAAGCTCAAGAGATATGACTTTGGTCTGTAGCAACTCCGATCTGGTGTTAGGTGGCAAAGTTTTCGAGCGCCCAGGGTAAAGCCTATCTACCAGGTTGACGAGGAGGAAGTCTTTGAGCTCGAGATCTGTGATCTCTTTCCCG
>JAJYFP010000043.1 GCA_021790855.1 Actinomycetes bacterium | reverse complement strand
ACCTCGAGAAGGTCTTTGAGGTCTGTCACCTTGGTCACGGTAGCTAGGTCTGGAGTCTGAGTCACGACCTCGAGAAGGTCTTTGAGGTCTGTCACCTTGGTCACGGTAGCTAGGTCTGGAGTCTGAGTCACGACCTCGAGAAGGTCTTTGAGGTCTGTCACCTTGGTCACGGTAGCTAGGTCTGGAGTCTGAGAAACTATCCATATTCAATCCTTCGTCACTGTTTCTCTTCACAGAGTTATCTTTTCCCGGATCCACCGTGTTTCAACTCCAATCTATCGTTCTGGTCAATCGTTGATTAAACTAAGAGAAATACGGCAAAGATACCTTACGGCATCTTATAACTGCGCTAGGAGTACGGATTTCTAATAACGCCAATCTGTGTTCACTTTAGCCGGATCAGTCTACCGCGAGATAGAGCCGAGCACTCCTAAATCTGCGTCGAGGGTCACTTCTAAAGTAGCAACATGCTACAAAGTGCATCAGTAGCTCGATCACCCATCCAACAGTTTCGACACCTTGCATCCTAGAAATCTCATGAGCCTCCCTCTCAGCATGCAACTCACATATAGCCACCGAAACTTGAGTTGGGTCAGTAGTACCGTCTCCGACGCCTCCAGACCTAGTACACTTCCAAAGAATTAATTGTTGTAAGTGTCCAAACACAACGGAAGTGGTGACTACCCACATGCAAAAAATGGCCGTCATTGGCACGGGGACTATGGGCATCGGCATCGCATACATTTTCGCCGCCAATGGCTGGACCTCGACGATCGTCGTACCTGAACAAAGCCAGCAAGAGCTCGCCTACCAACAGATAGTTGCTATTGCCGCTGACGGCGTACGGCAGGGAAAGGTAACAGAGCCTTTAGGAGCCAAGCTCATCGGAAACATTGATTTTAAAGCAAATGTGCTAGAGTTGCCCAACAACCTTGATTTAATTATTGAGTCTGCATCTGAAACTTTTGAACTAAAACAGAACATACTCCGCCAATCGGAAGCAGTCAATCCAAAGGTTTTGGCTACTAGCACATCGTCACTTTCAATAAAAGCTCTAGCAAAGACGCTGGTTGCTCCCGAAAAGTTTTTAGGGCTTCACTTTTTTAATCCCGCTTGGGACTATCGGGTCGTCGAAGTCCTGAAGGGCCCGCTCACTGGTAGTAGCGCCCTGTCCGCCACCCAAACTTACCTAGAATCTATTGATAAAGAGTCTGCGGTCATCTCTGACTCTCCGGGATATGCAACGAATCGACTTGAACTCATAGTAGCCCTAGAAGCGATGCGCATGGTAGAGGCTAAAGTTGCAACGCCTACTCATATTGATCTACTCATGAAGTCGGCGTATGGCCATCCAGTCGGCCCTTTAGAGTTAAGCGACATCGTGGGACTCGACATACGACTTGATTTCGCCATATCGCTATCCGAGGATCTAGGAGAACGATTCGCTCCACCTCAACTATTGATAGAACTTGTAAAAGCCGGAAAACTCGGAAAGAAAAGTGGGGAAGGATTCTACAAATGGACGCTCTAACAGTATACCTCACATTAGCCGAAGCAGAAAGTGTTTTCAAAAAGAACTAATATATTACGGCGAATGGCACTGAAGAACGTACTTCACACCCAACACTACGACAAAAGCGGCGTAGTACCGATAAGTCCTTTCATGCAGCAAACGGTATTTCTACTCAACTACCAAAGGTACTATTCAGAAAGACGCAACATAGTTAGAGTTTCATCTAGAGTGCAGTAATCATTAAATTGTGTGGAACTTTGCAAGCTCTCCAGAGCAACCAACTCCAAAGGGCGACCATCACTACAAACTGTCGTTCGAGGAGACTTATTGACACTTCGGATTTCAAGCCTCAAGTCACTATCATCCCTAGTTGCCATGGTAGACAGCAGGTCAAATTAAACAACGCCAAGACCTTATTGTCTGCAACATATCTAATAACACCTTGTGCAAAGTTCTTCGAAGCCTTACAAGCGTATCAACATTCAAGGTTATTGAGTGTCCTTTGAAGTCAAGCAACGTGGTACTTTTGAGCGTTTAGGACAAATCGACACGGCTCCTGAAGCGTAGACCGAGATATACGTCGTGAATCTGGTGAAAAGCCATAGTATCGACTAAATGAAACTCGCTGTTAGCTAACCTACAATACGGAGATAACGGTCGTGCGCATAGTCAGTTTGGTCCCATCAGCGACGGAAACAATAGTCTCATGGGGTATTACCCCTTTGGCTTGTACGCGCTTTTGCAAACAAGATCATATCACAACGGTTGGAGGCACCAAAGACCCTAATATAGCTGAGATCATTGCGTTGAAACCAGATCTTGTGGTTATGGATCGGGAAGAGAATCGCATCGAAGACTTCGAATCGCTGACAAGGGTTGGAATCGAAGTCCATACTTTACATATTCAATCCATCTACGATCTAGACTCCCAACTTTCACTGCTAGCTGAAAGACTTGGATCCAAGTGGCGTGCTTGTGAGTTTGGGGATCCGACCGTAGGGACGCTACGGGCCTTCGTGCCTATATGGCGAAATCCATGGATAGCGCTCGGTCAGAGTACCTATGGGGGATCCCTCCTTCATCATCTAGGAATCAACCTTGTTCCAACCGTCCCTGACAAATATCCGTTGACAACGATAACAGAGGTGCAAGCTCTCTCTCCTCGGGTCGTCCTAGCCCCAAGCGAACCTTATCCTTTTACAAAAAGACAGCTCCCGGAGTTGCAAAAGATCGCTTCAGTATACTTACTCGACGGTCAAGATCTATTTTGGTGGGGTGTTCGAACGCAGTCTGCTATGGCGAGATTAAAGAAGTTAATAGATCAAGTCCTAACTGATGTCTCAACCTGAACGTTCCAACTTCACTCAGCGCATGGCTTTGCAAAGATTGCTCGTAACTCAACCAAAACGTATGCCATCGACAACGATCTTAAAATCAGAATAGAAGCTAGGTAATACCACTTGAATTTACTATGATATCCGACTATTGTATTACCTATGAGTATCCCAGATACCGACCTACACAAACTCTACAAACCTAAAAGATCGGTAAGGTTCATAACTGCTGCATCTCTCTTCGACGGTCACGACGCGGCCATAAATATCATGAGACGACTCTTGCAGTCCCAAGGCGCTGAGGTAATTCATCTAGGTCATAATCGCTCGGTTGAAGAAGTCGTTCGAGCGGCTATCGCTGAAGATGCCCAAGGCATAGCGATCAGCTCATACCAAGGTGGTCACATGGAGTACTTCAAATACCTCATCGATCGATTACGAGAGGAGGGGCGCCCCAACATTAAAGTCTTTGGAGGTGGAGGTGGAGTCATTATTCCAAGAGAGATCGATGAACTCCAGCGATACGGAGTTGCAAAGATCTTTTCTCCCCAAGATGGGCAGACCCTTGGGTTGGCAAAGATGATCAACCTTCTAGTTGAAGCTTGCGACTACGCGACTACCATAGATCAGCCATTAGGCATCGACGAAGTCCTCTTGGGGAATCAAGGCATAACGTCCCGACTTATTTCAGTTATCCAAGAAGATGCGCTTGGCTCTAAGCTAAGGGCTCAGATTGAAGAAGCTGCTCGAAAAAGTACGTCTATCGTACTTGGAATAACCGGCACCGGAGGCTCAGGTAAGTCATCTCTGACGGATGAGTTAATCCGAAGAGTGCGACTAGATCAACAAGACAAGTTGAAAGTCGCAGTATTAGCAATCGATCCAAGCAAGCGTAAAGGGGGTGGAGCGCTTCTAGGAGATAGAATAAGAATGAACTCGATCAACTCACCTCAGATATATTTCCGCTCAGTCGCAACACGAGGATCTGCATCTGAGATTCCAAAAAGCATTCCCATGATCCTCAAGGTGTTAAAAGCAGTTAATTACGACCTTATTATCGTTGAGACCCCAGGTATCGGGCAGGGCGATGCTGCCATCACTGAGATCTCAGATATATCTATGTACGTGATGACCCCAGAGTTTGGCGCTGCATCTCAGCTTGAAAAGATCGATATGATCGACTTCGCAGACGTAATCGTTATCAACAAATTTGATAGAGCTGGTGCAAAAGATGCTCATCGCATGGTCGCAAAGCAGTGGTCGAGAAGCCACTTCGAAGACAAGCCACAAGGCGATCCTCCAGTGTTTGGAACGATAGCTTCGCGCTTCAATGACGATGGAACGACTGCTCTCTATCACTACATACTTAACCGCGCAGCAAATCTTGGTCTCAAAGTGTCGGAGTCAATACTTCCAAAGGTCAAGAGCATGCAGTCAAGTGTTGCTACCTCAATAGTTCCAATATCACGCTCTAGATATCTTTCAGAGATAACTGATACGGTTAGAAAGTATCAAACTACAACCGAAGAAGGCGCAGCACGTCTCCGAAACTTACAAAGAATTAACTCAACCTTTGACGCCTTGAGGGAAAGCAACTTCAAGCCTTCAAAAGAGCTTGAGATTCTAAAGAAAAAGGTCGAGGAAGGTATTGGGAAAGAGAGTCTGGAGACTCTCTTTCAGTACCGAGTCTTAGAAGAGGAACTCTCCTTCAAGAGCACTAAGAGTGCTTCGGCTACATGGGCTAAACTATATAGCAGTACTTCGCTCTCTGGCACAAAAGTACCGAAGGTAGCTCTACCCCGTTTCCATGACGACGGCGATCTATATCGTTGGCTACGCTCCGAGAACCTTCCTGGCTACTTTCCCTATACTGCAGGCGTCTTCCCGTTTAAAAGAACGGGAGAAGATCCAGCTAGAATGTTCGCAGGTGAAGGGGGTCCCGAAAGAACCAACAGAAGGTTTCACATGCTTGCGGAGGGGCAAAGCGCTACTCGACTGTCCACCGCCTTTGACTCCGTAACCCTCTATGGTCAAGATCCTGATACACCGCCTGACATTTACGGGAAGATAGGAACCTCTGGAGTCTCCATTGCAACCTTGGACGATATGAAAGCCCTATATCGTGGCTTCGATCTCTGCGATCCAAAGACATCTGTTTCCATGACCATCAATGGACCGGCTCCTTCAATTTTGGCAATGTTTTTCAATACTGCAATAGATCAGCAGCTAGAAACTTTCGAGCATGAGAACTCTAGAAAACCAACCGAGGAAGAAGAACTGGAGATCCGTGAGCGCACCTTGTCTACAGTTCGTGGAACTGTACAGGCCGACATCTTAAAAGAAGATCAAGGTCAAAATACCTGTATCTTTTCGACAGAGTTCTCCCTATCAGTGATGAGCGACGTCCAGAAATTTTTCATCGACCATAACGTCAAGAACTACTACTCCGTGTCCATCTCTGGTTATCATATTGCCGAGGCTGGGGCGAATCCAATTACACAACTCGCCTTTACGCTCGCAAATGCATTTACCTATGTCGAAGCTTATCTAGCACGTGGTATGAACATCGATGACTTCGCCCCAAATCTCTCATTTTTCTTCTCCAACGGAATGGATCCTGAGTACACTGTCATTGGCCGAGTCGCTAGGCGAATTTGGGCAATTGCCATGAGAGAAAAATACCAGGCGAACGAGAGATCGCAACGGCTCAAATACCACATACAGACCTCAGGTAGATCTCTGCACGCGCAAGAGATGGCTTTTAACGATATTAGAACCACCTTGCAGGCACTTTGTGCTGTCTATGACAACGCCAATAGTCTTCACACCAACGCTTACGACGAGGCAGTAACCACCCCATCTGAAGAGTCAGTAAGACGGGCACTCGCAATTCAGTTAATCATAAGCAAAGAGTGGGGACTCGCCAAAAACGAAAATCCTAATCAGGGAAGTTTCATAGTGGAAGATCTAACGGACCTTGTCGAAGCGGCCGTACTCGAAGAGCTTGATCGCATCTCTGAACGAGGTGGTGTTCTAGGCGCCATGGAGACTGGATACCAAAGAAACAAGATTCAAGACGACTCCATGATCTATGAACAAGCAAAACATGATGGATCGTTACCGATAGTTGGAGTCAATACCTTTATCCACAATGCTAAAGACGCGTCGGCACTGAAAGTCGAGTTAGCTCGTGCAACTGAAGAGGAGAAACAAAGTCAAATCCGTCGACTTCGAGAGTTCAACGAAAGACACCAAGGTGAAAGGGAAGAGGCTCTAAGTCGCCTAAGGGAGACAGTCATAAACGGAGGCAATATCTTTGAGACTCTTATGGATACCGTCAAATACGCCTCACTTGGCTCCATAACAGAGACGCTTTTCGAAGTCGGTGGTACGTACAGGAGAAGCATC
>JAJYFP010000042.1:2453-6323 GCA_021790855.1 Actinomycetes bacterium | reverse complement strand
CACCTTAACTTGATTGTTGCACCCTCAAGTAGCAAGAAAGGCGTAGCTGTGCTAGAAATAACACATGGTTACAACGATAGATGACATACAGAGTCTAAGCGATATTGTGGGAAAACACTTGGGGTATACATCGTGGCATCTCATCACACAAGCTCAGATAGACGCTTTTGCCGAAGCCACTGGTGATCATCAGTGGATACATACCGATCCCGAAATGGCTAAGAGTGGACCTTTCGGTAGGACCATCGCCCATGGATACCTTACACTCTCTTTAATACCCGTATTGCTGCCCGAACTTCTAACAGTAAGTGGAGTAAGTATGGGTGTAAACTATGGAACTAATAAAGTGAGGTTTCCAGCACCAGTTCCTTCCGGGTCAAAGATTAGGCTGGGTGCAATGGTTGCTTCAGTAATTGAGATAAACGGTGGAGTGCAGTCGGCTATAGACGTGACCGTAGAGGTGGAAGAGAGTTCAAAACCATCCTTGGTCGCCCAGATTCTGTTTAACTACTATCAATGACTCGGTCGACCAAGACACTAGACAGTACGATCTCTTCTCTAATCGTAGAGCAAGGAGATCAAAAATTCGTCGAAAGACTCGATCCTTCAGTTCTTCCCAAGGGAGTTACGAAAGACACTACGCAGAATAAAGTCGAGTCCATAAAGTTAGAGATTGAACTGCTTCAGTCCAAACTTTGGGCTCAGTCAACAGAATCGTTGCTCGTAGTCCTCCAGGGTCTTGATACTGCAGGCAAAGACTCGACAATAAGGAGAGTGTTTGAGGGTGTAAATCCACAAGGCGTAGAGGTCCATTCCTTCAAGGTTCCATCCGCCGAAGAGAGCGCTCACGATTTTTTATGGCGAGCACATAAAGTAACTCCGAAGACGGGAATGATCACAATCTTTAATCGTTCTTACTATGAAGATCTCCTCGTGCCCCTAGCGACTAACTCACTGCCTGATAGCACCATCAAGAGACGGGTGGATAGCGTCTTAGATTTCGAATCACATCTCGCTACAAATGGCGTGCACATATTGAAGTTCTACCTAAGCATCAGCGATAAAGAGCAGGACAAAAGACTCTTGGAACGTCTGGACATGGAAGATAAGAACTGGAAGTTCTCCGCATCAGACCTTACAACTCGACGTAACCGAAAAGCTTATAAATCGGCCTACCATAAGACGATATCGGAGACTTCAACGAACCTAGCTCCTTGGTACGTAGTACCCTCCGATCATCGTTGGTATCGCGACTTTGTCGTGCTCGCGGTCGTACTAAAAAAGATGCGAGAGATGAATCCGCATTTTCCCAAAGCACAGAGAGAGACAATTACGCTGATGCGTGAAGAACTTAAGACGATCGAGAAAAGACGCGCCTCGAAACCTGCGATATTTGAATAGATGAACTTAGGCCGACTGCAAGCACTAAATTCTGTATTGAGAGTAGTACTAATTACTGACATTGCCACCACAGTCATAACTTCCCGGACCCGCACCGTCACTGGCAGTATTTTGACAGATGACCCTCATCGTGCCAAAAATCCAAATAAGTCCTTTTTGTAGTTATAATTAACCTCTAGAGATCAAATCTAGGCTAAAGTCCAAACTCGAACTCAGCCGAAGAAGTTATTAGGACCCCACTTTAGAGCAACCGGGGCCATTGGGTTATAGAAACGTGCTTTTGGAGGATCGACCATCAATTGGCAAAAACAATCCATGCTGAGCCGCTATCTAGCCGCAAACGTCTTTCCGCAAGACTCTCTCAAAGAAGCAAGTATCTGGCTGAGTTTACTAGAAATTGGGGCAGCAACCGTCTCTTTAATGACCATTGTCTTGGCCATCTACAACCAAGATATCCTTCCGATTTATGCTGAGATATCTGTCTTGGTACTTAGCCTTGGAGTTGGAACTCTTCTACTTAGGCGTTTCATCCAAGTTTGGATGCTCCATACGCAACTCGCTTTAGGAACGATACTCGTTTCATATGTCTTGTACGCTTCGCACCGTACAGATCCTGCCGTCTTCGCTGCAGTATTTTTCGCGTGGATAGTACTATATGCATTCAGTTTTATGCCTCCGCGTCATGCACTTCAACATCTAATTTTAGTACTAATTGGAGCCGCAATAGCCTTTGGAACAGGATCAGACATCACGTCTCCCTTAGGAGACTGGCTCTTTATATCAGGAAGCGCAATCGTTACTGCAGTCTTCACTTTGCGGTTAGTTACAAGACTGGCAGATGCGTCGCACACAGACCAGCTCACAGGACTACCTAATCGCCGATACGTTGAAGATCGAATATGGCCGCTTAACTCTACTTTCGGCCTGGCGCTCATAGATCTAGATCGATTTAAAGAGTTAAATGATAACGAGGGACACATTGCAGGAGACAGTGCCTTAAAACGTCTCGCCAATGTGTGGCGAAAAGAGATCCGTGCCTGCGACACCTTAGCAAGATGGGGAGGAGACGAGTTTCTACTGGTCATGCCAAACTCAACCAGCACTGAAGTACATTCGGTGCTCCAACGACTTTTCGACGCGAGCTCTCCACTTTCACTATCGGCTGGTTTTACGACAGCAACACCGGAGACTCCACTAGACGAACTTCTAAAATCCTGTGATGAGGCACTTTACATAGCTAAAGCGCGCTCTGAGGACAGCTCAAAAACCAATGCCTTGATAAAGGCGGCACGCCTTGACAGATTCTGATTAGTATCTTTCCCGGGAGATCAAGTGCAGATCCAAAATTTAATCCGTGATGGTATAGAAGCCCTCTTCGTCATAGCTATAGGAGGAATGATTTGGTCAATCTTTACGCGCACTCTCAGAGGTAAAGTCACGGCCAACATATGTCCTAACTGTTCACGACCAACATCGCGGGCTTACCCCAAGTGTAGATACTGCGGATTCGACCTTCCAAAGGACTATTGATACAGAGAGTTTCTACTACAACCTTTTAAGTAATTACTATTAACATATGAGTGATATTTTAGTTCAGAGAGAATCTGCGCATCTACTTCCCGCAGAGATCTCTTTAAAGACCGGAGTAGCCATCGAGACTATCCGTTACTACCAAAGCATCGGACTACTACCTCCCACAACACGACTTGGACGCCATGTCCTTTACTCAAAAGTTCATCTCGACAGATTAATTGAAATCAAAGCGTTGCAAGAGAGAGGTTGGTCGTTGAAAGCCATTGCCGCTTATCTTGATAGAAATAATATAACTACAACGTCGAGTACAAACCGTTCGTTTTCGGGCAACTACAGCCTTGAATGTCTCTCCCAACTCACTGGAGTGCCTAGTGCCATCTTATCGGCCTTGGTTCGAGACGGCGTGCTAACATCGAAAAGCAAGAATAAAGAACTCTTTAGTGATATAGATATAGTCATTACGCGCACTGCCTTAGAGCTGCTAAATCAAGGGCTACCACTGATAGAAGTACTCTCGATCGCTAAAACATACCACGAGAATGTAAAAGCGCTCACGAAGGAAGCGACTCAGATGCTCGCGAGAAACATACGAGAGCCATTGATTACAAACTTGGGAGAAGCCGCAGCTCCGAAGACAGCGAACATCTACGAAAAGATGTTTAAAGCGGCAATAGAACTCGTGAGCTTACACTTCGAAAAAGAACTCGCGCTCGCCGCGTTTTCACTTCTTCAAACGATTGGTACAGACGCTGAACTTACATTGATTCAGGAAAAGTTAGCGGAGGAAGGCTTACAAAACGATGTCTAACACTCCTTTGCCAGATCCACAGGATAAGGAACGCTATGTAAGGGCGATGTTTGATGAGATATCATCTCGTTACGATCTCGTCAACCGAGTCATGACCTTTGGCCTAGATCAAAGCTGGCGCCGCAAAG
>JAJYFP010000042.1:0-2443 GCA_021790855.1 Actinomycetes bacterium | reverse complement strand
AGCCTCGTACCTCAAAAACGGCGAAATACTTCTCGACGTGGCTACAGGTACAGGTGATTTTCTCGTTCTAGCTACAAATATTACCCCGTACGTCATAGGCATAGATCTTTCGTTCGGAATGCTAAAACATAGCCGAAGCGCCCAACCTCTCGTACAAGGCTCCGCCCTCGATCTGCCTTTAGCAGACGAAAGCGTAGACGTAATTACTTGCGGTTTTGCTCTTAGAAACTTCAAGGATATCCCACAGGTTCTGTCTGAGTTTCATCGCATTCTGAAGGCGGATGGCAGAGTCGCGATATTGGAGGTATCGACTCCGTCTAACCGCCTCGTGGAAGTACTCCACAAGATATATTTCAACAAAATAGTCCCAGAACTAGGTGCACTATTGTCAAGCCCGAAGGCTTATCGTTATCTACCTGCCTCAGTCGCTTATCTTCCGCCTCCCGACCAACTCACTGAGTTGTTAAAAGATGCCAGATTTAGCGGTATCATTCGAAAAGAGTTGAGTTTCGGTGTATCACAACTTTTTTTGGCCCGAAAGGACCTACCTTAATGAGTAAAAAACAAGAGAAACTTTTGAGACGGGAGATCGGATACTTTGAAGCCGATATGTATGATCTCCTGAACTCATTGGAACCAACATTCTTCCTCGAAGGCGCTAACCAATGGTGTCTCGGAGTTGGCCAAACATATCGATCTCAGCAACATTCACTCAAGGATTTGAAGAACTACTCTATTAGAGACTACTTACCTATGGTCCAATCAGACGTCGACCCCAGGACCCCTTTATATCAGGTTGTTACCCCTTTTGACCCGGCAGAGCCCATTACCGTCACGGTTCCAGAGATAACAATAACGGGAACATTGGGTTCAACCAAGGTACACGTCACCACCAACCACCTAGGCTCTCCCACTGACTCAAACTCTGCGCTATTGAAGAAAGTTCTGTCCGGAATTCACGCGAGCTCAACAGGTCCGACTTTTAAAGGTAAGCTACTGAAGGAACTTGAGTCCCTTGATCTTACAACCTGGCGGTCAAAGTTCGAAGGGGCGCTCAAAGACATCGAGAGTCAACTCGTGAGAAAAATAGTCCTATCTCTAACTTCAGATGCAAAAAAGACCGAGATGTACTCAAAGGCCGAGTGCATGAGGCGCCTAAAACAATCAATGCAGGCTTCCCATCTTTTCTCCGCTAATAACTACATAGGGATTACACCGGAGTTGGTCCTCTCGCTGGACAATGGGACAGCCGTGTCGAAACCACTCGCCGGCACCCGAACAACTGAAAATAGCGAAGAACTAGGTACTTCACAAAAAGATATCTACGAACACGATGTGGTCGTAGAGGCTATAACCGCCAGACTTAACTCTCTTGCCCATAGCGTCGACTTTACTAAATCACAGATGTTTAACGCTGGTCCTATAACACATATCGCCACAGAAATTAGAGCAACTGGCTTCAAAGCCGAGGTCGATCTCCTAGGTGTCCTTGCAAACTTAGCACCTACGCCAGCGATCTGCGGAGACCCTCAAGAACTTGCTCTAACAAGAATCAAAGAGCTCGAAGGAGATCGGGGCTTTTTCGGTGGGCTGGTAGGCACCATGGACTCTGAGTTAGATGGCGAAGCTTACCTTGCAATTCGGTCGCTTAGAGATCTCGGCGACAAAGTACGTTTTCAGGCGGGGGTTGGGCTAGTAGATGGATCCAAGATTAATCAGGAGTTTACCGAAATAAATCAAAAGATTGCCAGTGTTTACCAGCCATTAGGAACCGAAATCCAATCTTAATTTGGACATCCTCTCCGCCCTTACATGCGAGGTTTCCATATCTGCTCACACCGCCCTGGTTGGTTGACGCTTCATTGGGTCGGTGTAGGACTGGACGACTCTTTCGTTGAACATCGTTCAGTTGCTTACGCCATTGGAGGTGATGATGGTCTTTCTATAAGTCATGATTGCATTGTCGCTAGGCGTTCTGAGACACTGGAGGGTTCTAAAAGATAGGATTATCTTGCGCCAAGAAGTGTCGGGTGAATCAAGAGCGTCTATGGAGATGCCAGAGGCACTCCCTAGCTGTCAGATTATAGGGATTGTCAAGCCATTGTGATTCCACATTACGGGGATCTTGTAGTAGTTTGCAAATTCCCATGTCATCCCTAATCGTACTTATAAACCTGCGATCCATCATGTTTCGAACTAGGTAGAGTGTGGTCTTACCGCTAGTCTGGTTGAGGCATGAGCAACTATAACGAATAGCTGTTACACGTTTGTCTCTTAGACGAACGGAGTTAACCAACAAGAGGAGCGCAAACCCCGCCCTTACAGACGGGACTTGCGCTCCCGTTTGATCATTTTTGCTAAGCCAACGCAAGGCGCAGTGCTGCGATGCGGTATTACTGTATTACTGCTATACTTCAATCATGAGCAAAACACCAACCTTCGT
>JAJYFP010000041.1 GCA_021790855.1 Actinomycetes bacterium | reverse complement strand
GCTCGGGCAAGTAGCAGGATACGTAGAAGAAGACTCCCTAGAAGAAGACTCCCTAGAAGAAGACTCCCTAGAAGAAGACTCCCTAGAAGAAGACTCCGAGAGCAGCGACCCGAAAATCGATGCTTTGGATCAGGTGGTTATGAAAGTTACTATTAAGTCCGTTAAGGAGATGGAGCTTCCGGAGCTTACAGATGAACTTGCCGCTGAGATTAGCGAGTTCGAGACTCTCTCCGAGTTGAGAGACGACATACGTTCAGAGCTATCGAAGACGCGCCTCGCCAGAGCCAGGACGATGTATCGATCCATTTTGATCGATTCACTTTTGGAGCTCGTAGAGCCAAACGATATTCCCCAGGCGCTCCTAAGGTCTGAGGTGGATTCCCAGCTTCATAGGTTCAGTCATCAGCTGGAAAGCCAGGGTCTGTCGTTGAGGAGGTACTTTGAACTCACTAATCAAAGCGAAGAAGATCTACTGATCGAAATATACGGCGCGGCCAATCGCAACATTCTTTTTGACCTGGCACTGCGAGCTGTAGCTTATGCGGATGCTTTAGAGGTAGAAGAAGACGAGATCGACGAGTATTTGAAAAAACGAGAGGGTCGAGGGGCTGAGCTTCAGTCTGAAGAAGACAGAGAGCTTGAACGACTTGATGCTAGAGCTGAACTCCTGAAGGAAAAGGCCTTCAAAGCATTGTTGCAGAAGGCGACTATCAAAAACACCGATGGTGAGGTTGTGGATCTTAGCGAGATTGACCCTGAGACTGCTAGAGAACTTTCAAATGAAGAAGAGAAGCCTCAAGGTGAAAGTGACGCGATCGATGACTCTTTGAGTAACCCCACAGAAGTTCTACATGATTCAGATCCAAATAGTTGATGAAAGTACCTTAGAATCAAGTACTAGTAGATGCAGTTGAAGGGATGGGCTAGCTAAGTGATAAGGTCTGAGAGTTACAACGTGTATATGCCGACCGTGATCGAATCAAGTTCAAGAGGAGAGAGAGCCTATGATCTTTACTCCCGTCTTTTACGTGAGCGAGTGATAATCCTTGGGACGCCGATCGACTCGACGGTTGCGAACTTGGTCTGCGCTCAGTTGATATTTTTGGAGTACGAAGACACGGAAAAAGACATCAGTATCTACATAAACTCGCCGGGTGGAGAGATTACGAGCCTATTTGCGATCTATGATACGATGAAGTATATAAAGCCCGATGTCTCAACGTTTTGTCTTGGACAAGCCGCTTCTGCAGCGGCAGTTCTCCTTGCAGCAGGTACAAAGGGTAAACGTTTCGCACTTCCCCATGCAAGAGTTCTCTTGCATCAACCCTATGGTGGGGTAGGTGGACAAGCGACCGATATCGAGATTCAAGCCAAAGAGATCATGAGAATGAGGGATCTGTTGAACGAGATGCTCTCCGATGATACCGGGCAACCGATTGATCGAATTGCGAAAGACACAGATAGGGACTTCATTTTAGAGGCAGCTGAAGCGGTGGAATATGGAATCGTTGACGAGGTGATCTCTTCTCGGGACGCTCTGCTGAGTAGTGGAGTGGTCTAGACTCCTACGATCAATGAGTAAGTGTATTAACTATTGTGGAGATTTTCTAAAGTGAGTGTTCCATCTTTGTAATTGTCGATATAGTCGACCTTATGGAGGTTTTGAGTCGATGTTTGAGTCTTTGAAGTCCAAGACACAATGTACGATCTATCCTCCCTATGTTTTCCGACGAGACGCTCTAGCGTTCTTGGTACACGAAGAGTCAGGGGTCTAGATGGCAAAGTTCGGTGAGGGTCAAGAGGTTGTAAAGTGTAGTTTTTGCGGAATGTCGCAGAAACAGGTGAGGAAGCTAATAGCTGGGCCAGGCGTCTATATATGTGACAAATGTATAGAACTTTGTAACGACATAATTGACGAGGAGACCGTTGAACCCAGCGAGGTAAAGTTTGACAAACTCCCTAAGCCTAAAGAGATCTTTGAGTTCTTAGACGGCTATGTCGTCGGTCAAGACGACGCAAAGAAGATACTTTCAGTTGCTGTCTATAATCACTATAAAAGAGTCCAAAACGGCGGACTAAAGAATCATGATGTCGAACTTGGTAAGTCAAACATTTTGCTTCTTGGACCGACTGGCTGTGGGAAAACCTTGTTGGCGCAGACCCTTGCAAGGATGTTGAATGTTCCTTTTGCGATCGCTGACGCTACCGCTCTCACTGAGGCTGGTTACGTTGGTGAGGACGTTGAAAATATCCTTTTGAAACTGATTCAAGCTGCTGACTTCGATGTGAAGAAGGCTGAGACGGGAATTATCTATATTGATGAGATCGATAAGATCGCTAAGAAGAGTGAGAATCCATCAATTACTAGGGATGTTTCAGGTGAAGGAGTACAGCAGGCTCTACTGAAGATACTTGAGGGAACGGTGGCTTCTGTCCCTCCCCAAGGCGGACGCAAGCATCCACACCAAGAGTTTATCCAAATCGATACGACAAACGTTTTGTTCATCTGTGGAGGAGCGTTTGTTGGCTTGGATGAGATAATCGAGTCCAGAGTGGGTAAAAAAGCGTTGGGGTTTAAGTCTCAACCCTTTAGTCAAGGTTATCAAGAGGCGCAAGTTTTAAAAAGAGTACTACCTGAGGATCTATTGAGGTTTGGGCTCTTGCCGGAGTTTATAGGTAGATTGCCCGTCGTGGGTGCGATCTCTAATCTCGACAAGACTGCTCTTATGAAGATCCTTGTGGAGCCCAAAAATGCGCTTATTAAGCAGTTCCAAAAGATATTTGAACTTGATGGGATCGAGCTCGAATACACAGAAGATGCCATCGAGGCCGTGGCGGAACAGGCTCTTCTCAGAGGCACTGGAGCCCGAGGTCTTCGTGCAATTGTGGAAGAGGTTCTACTAGATGTAATGTACGATCTACCTTCGAGAGAGGACGTTGGACGGTGTGTTATTGACCGTAGGGTGGTGCTTGAACACGTTGCCCCAACCTTGGTTTCCCGGATTCCTGAACCTAATCGTCCCGATCGTTCACGACGTGTCGCTTCATAGTAGTTGGCGAGATCAAGCGACAAGATCGTTCTGTGAGTCGTGAGCTGTTAAAAGGAAGAGGTTATGACTGGCTTCGATCTCTTCACAACTTTGAGAGCAATAGAGACAGAACCCCCAACTTAGAGGCTATCACTAGAGTGCTATATAGCATTGGGGATCCTCAGACGGCTTTTAAAGCGATACACATTACTGGCACCAACGGAAAGACTACGGTAGCATCAACGGCGTCGCATGTGTTGACTGTGGCGGGTGTAAGCGTCGGTTTATTCACCTCACCGGACCTTGGTAGTATAACGGAACGTATTCGGATAAACGGTGTGCAGGTTGATGCTGAAAGGCTAAACGAGGAGTTGTTGCTGCTCTCCGAGATTGCACAAGCGTTTGGGATACTAGACCTAAGTTATTTCGAAGCTCTTACTGCTGCTGCATTTTCTCTCTTTGCACTTGAAGGTGTTGAGGTCGCGGTGGTTGAAGTTGGTATGGGAGGAACGTGGGATGCCACTAACGTCTTAGATGCAGAAGTGGCTGTTATAACGTCAATTGGTCTCGACCATCTAGAGCAGCTCGGGCCAACTGAGGTCGATATCGCTCGGGCTAAATCAGGTATCGTCAAGGGAAAGTCTACTCTAGTCATGGGGAAGATCTCAAATGAACTTGCGGAAGTGATCTTGCAACGAGACCACAAAGGGTCGTTACGATTAGGGTCAGAGATTGAAGTCTCTAACCTTCGACAAGGTGTTGGAGGTTGGATGTTTGATCTACGCACCCCCTATGCCCGCTACGATGAACTCTTTGTATCGCTGAGAGGAAAGCATCAATTGGATAACGCCGCTCTTGCGATTGCGGCTGTGGAAGAGTTGAAGATGGGCCCGATCTCTAAGGAAATACTAGAAACTTCTTTTGCTACGTTAAAGTTACCTGGGCGGTTTGAAGTAGTCGCTATGGATGCTAAGAAACTTGTAGTGTTAGACGTTGCACATAACGATAGTTCAGCTCGGGAGCTTCGTAGGGCTTTAGCTGAAGAACTTCCTTTACTTAAAGGACACGTTGTTCTTGTTTCGCTAACTCACAAAAGAGACCCTTATGAGTTCATCAGAGCTTTGGGAACTAACGATATAGATCTACTAG
Source organism: Actinomycetes bacterium (assembly GCA_021790855.1). The sequence continues at coordinate 2,158 of JAJYFP010000041.1, read as the reverse complement.
TCTCTGTTGACCTGCAAGACTGTGTTCAAGTAGACCCGGTATTGGTTGCAGAGGCCGCTTCTCGGCTAGGTGTGAAAAGTGAGTTACTCTCAAACATTGACGAAGGTCTCTTCGAGTATTTAGAACGACTTCGGGACGATCAAGTTCTGGTTGTAACGGGAAGTCATAGGCTTGTTGGGAAAGTAAAAGATTTGCTAAAAGGGTGAGCGCCTACAGGCTTGTGTTTTGTACTTTAGCGACTAGCCTTCTTCCACTGTATGGAAAAAACCTTATTTATATGTAAGCCAGACGCGGTTCGCAGAGGACTGGTAGGGGAGATCCTTGGACGCCTCGAAAGCAAAGGTCTAAGGTTTCTTGCGCTTGAGCAAAGGACGATAGCCGAGGATGAAGCTAAAGAACACTATGTTGAGCATTCATCGAAAGGATTTTTCGATGATCTTGTGGCCTTCATAACCTCTGGACCGTCGGTTCTTGTCGTGGTAGCTGGCGAGGGTGAAGTCATTAAGATCGTGAGAGGAATTATGGGCGCTACAGATCCTTCTAATGCAAATCCTGGTACGATCCGGGGAGATCTGGCTACTATGGTAAGTGAAAATTTGGTGCACGGTTCAGATTCTCTGATGGCTGCACAACGTGAAATCAAGCTGTTCTTTCCAAACTTGGAGGCGTAGCTGCTTTAGGCCCTAGTCCGGCCGAAGGCGAATGGAGGTTAAAGATGGCAAAAGGATTCGGAACTTTCCTAGGTAGAGATATGGCTGTAGACCTAGGTACAGCTAACACTTTGGTGTATGTAAGGGGTAAAGGTATAGTTCTAAATGAGCCGTCGGTGGTTGCTATTGACACTCGAGATGGTCGACCACTTGCAGTTGGAGCTGAAGCTAAACGAATGATAGGTCGTACTCCATCTAACATCCAGGCGATTCGACCGCTAAAAGATGGAGTGATAGCGGACTTTGAGATCTGCGAAAAGATGTTGCGATACTTCATAGGGAAAGTTCATCAGTCTAGGTTCTCCAAGCCACGTATGATTATCTGTGTTCCAAGTGGTATCACCGGTGTTGAGCAGCGGGCCGTTCAGGAGGCAGCTGAGTACGCTGGAGCTAGGAAGCCAGCCTATATTATAGAAGAACCTATGGCTGCAGCGATTGGTGCAGGCCTCCCCATCCATGAGCCTTCAGGGAACATGGTCGTGGATATAGGCGGGGGAACTACTGAAGTAGCTGTAATTTCGTTAGGTGGAATAGTGACTTCAAAGTCTATCCGAATTGGAGGAGACGAACTCGACGAAGCGATTATCGCTTACGTAAAAAAGGAGTACAACCTCGCACTCGGAGAAAGGACGGCAGAAGAGATCAAGATGACTCTTGGTTCGGCGTTCAAACTTCCCGAAGAGCTTCAGGCTGAGATTCGTGGAAGAGACTTAGTGACGGGTCTTCCAAAGACGATTCTGATCTCAACCGACGAGATTCGACGAGCGATTGAAGAACCGATTAATTCGATAGTAGATGCTGTCAAAGATACATTGGATGCTACCCCTCCAGAGTTGTCTGCTGACATCATGGAACAGGGCATAGTTCTTACAGGTGGAGGGGCACTGTTAGCGGGTCTTGTTGAAAGAATTCATGATGAAACTTCGATGCCGATAGTCGTAGCCGAGAATCCTCTTAACTGTGTAGCGATAGGTTCTGGCCAATGCCTTGAGGAGTTCGAAGCTCTCCGACAGGTACTGATCTCGGCTTCTTCACGTAGATAGGTAGGAACTCTGTAATTGGGGAGATTGTTTGAGCGACCTCGTATCACGGTTCTGCTGACGATGCTTGTCTCCCTCACACTACTTACACTGAACTTTCGAGGAGGAGGTACGCTGAGTTTTGTCTCCGTAAAAGGAGACGTGAGGCAGGTTGTATCTCCTCTTCGCGACTCTCTTAACTCGGCGATTGACCCAGTAGCGAACTTCTTTAGTGGTGCATTTGAGTACTCGTCTATAAAAAAAAAGAACTCAGAACTTGAAAAGGAGATACAGGGTCTCAAAGGTGAGTCCTACAGTTATGGGTCTCTGAAGAACGAGCTTTCCAATATCCTTGCTCTCAACCACCTTAGCTTTGCCTTATCTCTTCCAAGCGTTGATGCACAGGTGATCAACTTCACGCCGTCAAAC
>JAJYFP010000040.1 GCA_021790855.1 Actinomycetes bacterium | reverse complement strand
TCACAACTTACCGCCAAGACGCACTGATTTAGCTACAAACCGGCTAGGTTGTCCAAGTCATGGGTTCATTAATTAAAAAACGACGCAAGCGAATGAGAAAAAAGAAGCATAAGAAGATGCTGAAGAAGACTCGTTGGCAGCGTCGAGCAGGCAAGTAACTAGTACCGAGATGTCTAGACATCTCGGTACCTTATCACTATTCTTATAAGCAGACAGATCTAACGCGCTTTACGACTAGCTCTGATCCAAGTATGTTGACGCTCCCTGAGTTCTCTTCTTGCAGGTCCAGCTTCGAACACGCCAAGTCGAAGACGCCCCTATCGCTCTGATCCAAGAAAAATGTCGAACCACTTCCGGCCATCTTCACCTCTACTCCTAAAAACCTTCGTAGGTTCGTAAAAACCTGTTGAAGTTCGCTAGAGACGCTTAAAGAGGCCCTAAGAAGATCATTCCCGGAGTGGTCGCTACCAACTTCGTCGAACCTGCGATATACCTCTCCGGTGGGGCAGAGCACGGGTGACATAAACAACAAGAACTCCTCGTCCAAAAAAGGAAGTGGTGTGACTATATTGCCTATACCCGAAACCTTAGCACGACCACCAATCACGCAAAATGGTACATCCGAGCCGATCTGTGCGGCGAGCGCAAGTTCAGACTCTTTCCCAAGAAGGCGAAATACTGCTGCAGCGTCCGAGGACCCTCCGCCAAGACCTGCACCAAATGGGATCCTTTTCACTACCCTTAGTCCCGCTCTCCCCCCAAGTGCCTCTATTGCACGCACGCCTATGTTACGCCTGTCTCTTGGAATCCGCCCAAAGCGAGACTCTAGATCAGTGACGTAGCCATCGGGATCTACTACGTGGCAGGTTCCTTGATCCGAAGTAAGTGTCACTTCATCGTATAGAGATACAGTGACCATCTCAGACTCGATGAGATGCATTCCATCGTCTCTCGTACCCAAAATAGAAAGTGTCTTTGTTAGCTTCGCAGGCGCCAGTTCAACTCTCTCTACCATCTCTTTCGTCATCCACTCTTCATAAGTGCAGCTAATCTACCGAGGCGAATCCACACCTCCACATCGATATTCTCGGCTCTCAACGTCGGATCTATACTCGCCGCTTCTAATAACTCCTCTCCTCCATATCGATGGAGTGATCTTCGCAGCATCTGCCGCCTGTGCGAAAATGCCTCTTTCACAAGCGCAAAAGTCCACTCGTACTCATTAGCTGTAATATCCCTATCTGGTAGGCGCACCAACTCCACGACGGCAGAGTTCACGCTAGGTTTTGGAATAAATACCGTCGGCGGCACCTTCATAACTATCTTTGACTTTGCGTAGTAACCTACTTTTACGCTAAGGGAGGAGTAGTCCTTCGATGAGATTGAAGCACACAATCGCTGCGCAACCTCAAACTGCACCATCACCACTAACCTTTGTATCGTCTTTACTGTCTCTAACACTTTGACGATGACATGAGAGGCTATATTATAAGGTAAGTTAGCAGCTAAAACATACTCTTTATCTGTCTGAAGATAAGGAGATAGATCGTCCTTCAAAGCATTTGCGTGCACCAGTGAAACATTTTCAATTCCACGGCTTGAAAGAGTTTGACCTAAAGGTTCAAATATATAACGATCTAGATCTATCGCGACAACGGAATCGAAGTACTTAGACAAGAACACAGTAAGCGAACCCACTCCGGGTCCAATCTCTAGAACGCGGTCGTGTCCACTAGAAGATGCGATACGAGCTATTTTCTGGGCAATGTTAGGATCAACAAGAAAGTTTTGACCTAAAGCCTTCGAGGGAGTAAGAAGACCTTGATCAAGAAGAGACCGTAACTCCGATGCACCTACGCCATCTACCATCTAAATAGCACCAAGACCGATGTCGACATCGTTATCAGGGACAACGTCTGCAACCGACCGTCAAGCGATACGACATAACTAGAGAGCAAAAGCTCTGGTTGTATTCTCCCACACCAGCTTCTGGAAATCCTCCTTTGCTATCTCCAGATGATCTGAGAGATACTCGCCGGTAATCGATACGTTTGCAAACTGGTTTGGCTTCCCCCTAAGTGGTACCGGGGAAAGATAGGGGGCATCGGTCTCTATAAGTATGAGCTCTCGTTTAGCTATCAGAGCTGCTTGCCTTAGAGCATCTGAGTTCTTAAAGGTTACAATTCCCGAGAACGACATATAGATACCGTAGTCGTTTGCTGCTCTAGCCTCTTTTTCAGTGCCAACAAAGCAGTGAAAAATAGTACGCTCTGGAAGCTGTACAGAATCTAGCACCTCAAATGTATCTTCCCACGCATCACGGGTATGAATAACCAAGGTCTTGTTAAACCTTCGGGCCAGTTCGATTTGAGCTCTAAAAACCTCCAACTGAGCATCTCTAGGTGAGTGCTCATAGAAGTAGTCCAAGCCACATTCACCTACACCTACGATCAATCCTTGTTCGTCTTTCATCAAAAGAGACTCAAGGAACTCTACTCCACTTTGGCCACTTGAAAAAGCGTCATGAGGGTGAACTCCGACTGACGCGAATGCAGACACATCTGTGTCGCGACTACGGAGAGCACGTACATAGTCGAGAACACCTTCAGACTTCTCTGGAGTCGTGCCCACCGCAATCAGCCCCATGACGTTGCACTCCTGTGCAAAGGAAAGTTCCGTTTCAAGGTTCTCAACTTCAGGATGGCAATGGCTATCAAACCAGCTCACAACGTCTCCTAACTACGATCGCCACCAAAAGCAAACTAAGGTGAATGGTCCTCATCTCACTCCACTTCTAGACGCGGAAATAAGGGGGCTGACTTTTCGATAGCTGCTCCACCTCGATATTTTCCAAAGATTAGTTCATCGCGAATACTTAGAGGTACCTCAACACCTAAACGACTAAGAACCCTACCACTTGACTCTGGAACCGCCGGGAGTAAAAGTAGAGAAACTACTCTAAGCAGCTCTAACACCGCACCAATCACCACGGTTATATACTCCACAGACGAGGATTTCCACGGTTCTGTCTGTTCCAAGTAAACGTTTGCACTTCTAAGTAGCTCCATAGATGCCTCTAGTGCTCCAACTGGTTGGAAGCTCTCCCAAGAGTGGACTACCCGGTCGACTCTCTCTTGGAACGCAAATACCTCTGGGGGTTCTAAAGGACAAGCGGGCGTGACACCGTCTAGCTTGGAGGCTACGAGAGCCAAACATCTTTGCAGAAGATTACCTAGGTTATTAGCGATATCGGCATTGTACGTCGAGACCATTCCCTCAATGGAGAAGTCGCCGTCGGAACCAAGGTGCGTCTCCTTCAACAAGTAGTACCTCATCGCATCGATGCCGTACTCATTAGCGATCTCTAAAGGATCGACTGCCACCCCCCTACTCTTTGAGATCTTTTCACCTCCTGCAAGCAGCCAACCATGGACGATTAACTTATTTGGAGGATCTATACCAGCTGCCATACACATCGCAGGCCACCATACGCAGTGGAACCTCAGTATGTCTTTCCCTAATAGGTGATGAACATGCGGCCAGTACCTATCAAAGCTCGTGTCATCGGAGCCATACCCGATCGCCGTAAGGTAATTTATGAGTGCATCGTACCATACGTAAAAGACGTGCTCATGATCCCAAGGTACAGGCACTCCCCAGTCGATTGACGTACGAGTAATCGAGATATCCTCTAGCCCTTGATGGATAAAGCCCAACGCCTCATTGCGCCTGGTTGAAGGAGTGACAGCCTCTGGGAAATCATCGTACCACTTCAAGAGACGATCCTGGAATGCAGAGAGTTTGAAAAAGTAGTTCTCCTCCGTCATCTCCGTTACAGGTCGTTTGTGTACCGGACAGTTAATTCCATCTTCAAGTTCCGACTCGTTGTAGTATGCTTCGCACGCTACACAGTAGAGACCCTTGTAAAGATCTCTATATATGAAACCATTCTCATATATCTTGGAAAGAAAGCTCTGGACTGTCTTATAGTGCTCAGGTTCAGTCGTACGGATGAAACGATCGTAGCTAATTCCTAGATCATTCCAAGCGGCTATAAACCTCGTAGCCATGAGGTCGACCCACTGTTTCGGAGCCATACCATTATCGCTAGCAACTTGAGAGACCTTCAAACCATGTTCATCGGTTCCGGTCAGGAAAAAGGTGTCGCGACCCCACAATCTATTCCATCTTGCCAAGGTGTCTGCAACTACCATCGTGTACGTGGTGCCCAGGTGAGGCGTTCCGTTCACATAGTAGATGGGAGTTGTAATATAGAAAGAATCTGGACAGTTATCAAGCATCTAATTATTGACCGAGACCTTTACACGTCATACTCAGCGACAATTACCTTGTCGAATTGGGTAAATATAAACTACACAATAGATAAAACCTAGCAACGCTTCCATCGTTCGCCTACCATTTCAAAGTCACCCATCAAGTGAGTTTCGAATTTGAAGACATCTCTCGTAAAACTCAGACTTAGATACTCCATAAATCTTGACTAAGATGTCGACCACTGTTCTGACACCTAGCCCTCTAGTCAAAAGCTCCTCCGCTAAGGTTATCAGAGTCGTATTTAAGCTTTGATCTTTTACTTCAGGGGCTCCCTCAATAGCAAAGACAAACTCTCCCTTTCTAGGAGCCGAAAGTACAGTTTCGCTAACGGTGCCCACTGTTCCATAAAAACACTGTTCGTGCAGCTTTGTCAGTTCTCTGCCCACCAAAACTCTTCGATCGTGAGGGAAGGTCGCCGTAAGGTCCAAGAGAGTACCCTCTATACGGTGAGGTGCTTCAAAGACCACAATCGCCTCGCTTCGTCTCGCGAGTTGTTCTAAGAGCGAGACTCGCTGAGCGCTCTTGTTAGGCAGAAAACCACCAAAGTAAAACTTTTCGGAGCGAAAGTCGCAAAGTGAAAGTATCGCGGTGACTGCAGATGGTCCTGGAATGACGTACGGGGTTACTCCTTCAGATAGGGCAGCACCTACAACATCTCTGCCTGGATCAGAGATGTTTGGCGTACCAGCGTCGCTCACAAGTGAGACTACCTCTCTGTCGCGTAACCAACGAGCCACCGTTGCAACGTCAACTGCACCATGCCCTCTAAGGGGGTAGATCTCCTTGTGTGAGACCCCTAACAAACGCAAGAGTTTAGATGTTACCCTAGTGTCCTCGGCAACTATACGATCAGTCATCTCAAGTACCGATAGAGCCCGCTTCGAGATATCTCCAAGGTTTCCAATCGGAGTTGCAACCACGTAGAGAACGCCTTTTAAATCATCACTCATTCCGTCCACTCTCTACAAGTTCGAGTTGATCACCGACTCGTACGCCCCAGGCTCTACTTATCTCAGGGGGGGCAATGACTAACCAGTACATCTTTGTCGGAACTCTAACAAAGCGCCAGGGCTTCAAGGTTGCTACAGATAACACCGTCATCTCACGATCTAAAACTAACACAAAGCCCGACCTTTGAAAGGCTGCAATCGCCGGAAGTCTCGTTGCACGTGCAACGACAACCTCTGTAGGACCAATTGAAAGCAACCAAACTCCTCGCAGGATGCTTACACGCTTCGTCGAAGCTAAAACTGAACCGCTGTTCAACAGCCATGGCATACAACTACAAACTACACAACATAGGGAACTTCCATATCGATCAGACCTACGAACTTTGTTAAGCAAGTTAGTGGAGGCTTCAGAAAGCGACAATATTGCCAGCGAGATATGCAGCCCTATATCTCGCTGGCAACTATATTGGGTTGGCTATGTCAAAAAGAACCAACAAAAGAAAACTCAGAACCAAAAAGAAAGCCAATCACGGCAAGAGACCAAACTGTGGGCGGGGTTAAGTAACTCCAAAAAGTCTAACTCTTAGACTAAAAACGTGGCTTGAACAACATGAGGTAGAAGGCAGCTACATAAAGAACTGAACAAAGTCCCGAAGCGCGTGAAATGGACTTTGCTACCGTTCCAACGTTATCTGAGTTCTCCTCAAGGGCGAGGTGCAGCTTTCGCTCTGGAGGGAATACTCTCATGAAGGCGACGGCTGCCGAAACGACCCAGATTGTAACTGCGAGGTCAAACCACCCTTTGGTTAGATCACGTAGATTTCCCTTCCCAATTAGGAGAACTAGCACTCCAAAAACTGGCACTAGTCCGATGAACATGCCTGGAATATTAGGCGAGCCATCGAAGTACTTCCGCGTCGACGCCGAAGGCCCCTCTCTTAGCAGTTTTCGAGAGAATACCCCACTAAAGATAACTGCACCGTAGCCAAGCATTCCTACTAGAACGTGTACGATCAGCAGCGTATCATAGATAGGCGAACGATTACTTAACACGGCTTGACCTTAACTTTATAGCG
>JAJYFP010000039.1 GCA_021790855.1 Actinomycetes bacterium | reverse complement strand
TTTGTGAGGACATCGCTATCTTTCATTCTGCTTGTCGTTCGCCTATGTCGCTTGGAACCGGAAGTAGTTCTCGGAGTAGAACTCGCACGTGCTTACTCGCTGTCCTTCTATGTGAATGGGTCAGATGCCGAGATAGGCCATTGCCCAGCCGGCCGCAAATGCATCGCTTACCGCCTCTCCAAGTACAGTTGCTGAATCATAGAGTGTACCAGGATCATACGACCAGTCAAGAACTCCCCAAAGATCAGATGGCTCTACTGCTTGGAGATACAAGCTTATGTGTTCAAGAAAGTTCAAAGTAGTAAGTAGTAAGCAAGATATTGTGTGAAACTCTTGCACTTGAGCTCTCATTCGTCTCGCTGCCTTGTACATCATGACTACTTCTTCAGCGAGAGTGGCAAAGATGTTCAAGTCATAACTTTCCACACCCGCTTGGCTAATACTCCAGCCAACTACATCTTTGTCAGCCATCGTTCCGGTCACGTTGTTGAGATAGGTCCGTAGTCTTTGCATGAAGCCGTCAAGTTCTTGCTCAAGGCTAATGAATTTCCTAAACCTGTCACCAAAGGCCTCAAGATCTTGCTTAAGGTCAACTTCTACGTCATCGTCGGACACCGGCCATTTGCGAGTCCTTCTAGTGAAACATGCATATGGACGAATCTGCCTAGAATCTGACTGCGACTTCTCAAGGAACATTGCGACAGGCCAGCTACCATGCTCCGATAGCCACTTTTTCCAAAGGTTCGCTTCGAACTCAGAGAGCGAGCCGAGTGTTAGGTGTTCTTGCCGATCTCGGAGTAGGACTAAATGATTATGTTGAACCATCTCAGCGTCAAGGGTGACGAAGTCTTTGATGGCCAAAGGATCGGGTGCGTCGTGGTGTGTTGCGGCCCCAGGGTTAATTGGACGACCAATTTCAAGGATTCGTCTTTTTGGTGCCGAATTTGCAAGCAAATCTAATAATGAGTATTCGTAGGATATGTCGTGAAGGCGGTACCAGTAGAAGTTGCGTGCTTCATTCGAAATGGTCACCTTATCGCTCCTAACGACTTTACAAGCTTGTTTCTTTAACATTGCTACTGCTCGCGATCTCTAATTGCATGTGACAGAAATAGCTGGTGATTGTGTATTAATTGTAGCAGAGTTGCCATCGCTCCCAAAATTAGCAACCGCTTGAACGTAGTAAGTTTGTGTGCCTTGGCCGCTTCGGTTGTACGTAACGAACTGTTGCTTCACACTCGACACGTTTTTATAGGTATTCGTCTTATCCGCTACTTCCAAGTAGTAACTGTCGAAGGCGTTTGAAAACTTTTCCCAGATGGAAGTGGAGAGCGTAATAAACCCTTGCTGAGTGGAACAAATGACTCCCCATCTGCCTTTGATTTTGCCAGGGTTGTGTGTGGAGGCGTGCGGATAATCTGCGTTTTGAAAGTTGCAACTCCCGGCAGGGTCTATTATAAGAGCTCAAAATAGTGGTATCCAAATCCTATCGGAAACCTGGCGTTGTTACATATGGCTGCCTAACAGGTAAGGAGTGAAGTCTCATCTGCGATCTCTTCTTTATCTATGGCGGAGAGGTTTACATCGCTTAGGTATCAAAGTGGAGAAGCGAGACCTCGTAGATGAAGTCCTTTACGTCACTGCGACAGGTTGTAAGTAGAGAGATCTTCGATCTAGCTACCCAGCTGGCGTACTGTACATGGTTGCTATGTGAACTTGTCGAGAGATGGAACCTAAAAGAGAGCAGGAGAGAAACTCATTGAAGTACTTAGGGAGAAAGAGGAACGACACTGCTAACCCATCTACTGGCGTAGTCGATACTTTGAGTATACGAAGTTTCACGACTCTAACTAGTTCTACCAGGAAATACAACACTGGTAAGGAGATAACACAAAGGAAGACCTTTAGGGCCGTTGACACCATGGGACATCTAATCGCTGCTATAGCCATGGTTGCCTCCATCTCTTACAACATCGGTGGAACCTGGATCATGCATAAGGCGAGGATGTGCAGGGGAAGGTTGAAAATGATCTTTTGTGACTCGGGTTTCAAAAGAACATTCGTAGAGGAATGCCAGAGATATCACGTCTCCGTCGAGGTCGTAAAAAGAATCCATACTCATCAATTCGAAGTGCTCCCTAGGCGTTGGGTGGTGGAGAGGACATGGTCATGTTTGATGAATAACCAACGACTTGAAATTCGCTACGAAAGAGATCCACAAGCGACCGAAGGGTTCATATGGGCGATTCATTCGAGGATGCTCATTAGGCAGCTTGCCGGATCAGATATCTCATGAAAGCGCTGGGAAAAGATTGGCATCAGCCTATCAGTGGTAGTAGCTATATCTTTGATGCTCTGTCGACACCTATAGGTCTATTGGTCTTCGCCAAAGGCTGACTTGCCTGGGTTGGATAGACAACTCTATGATTTGAGAACCTCCTAGAGTTCTTCTTGAGTGTGATTGGCTGTAGTTGAGACCGGTGCCACAGGATGTATGAGAGCCAGTGATTTGTTTCATTTCGGACTTTAGGGCAGTTTAGCTCCAAGACTTCAAGGGCACTGTGTCTCAGCCTACAACTGGTTGCCTACGTGAATCTCGGTAACCGGTAGCTGACAGTCGCTTTCCTTCGTTGTCTAAGGATAAATAAATTTCGAAAGTCGATGATGCGCCAGTAGTTATACCCTCAGATAGTTAGTGTTCCAAAGACTCGGGGTGATTTTCCACAGCTTGAGGCAGGTAACCCTTGCAAAAAGTTGAACCCTACATTTCCGTCTCTACTAGAGCCAGCTGAACCAGCTACGTAGCATCGCTGGAAGAACGCATCTCCGTTGTCAAGATAACCATCAAAATCGATACAGAAGGACATTAGAAGTGGCACCCCCAACGGGATTCGAACCCGTGTTACCGCCGTGAAAGGGCGACGTCCTAGTCCACTAGACGATGGGGGCGTGCTAGTTATCCGTAGAAGACACTATAGCGTCTCTTAGAGACCATGAAGTTCCTTGAGAGGAGTCTTGAATCTCGATTCCACTGTGTATGAGAAAATCTCGGATTTCGTCTGACTTTGTAAAGTCTTTGGTGGAGCGTGCGATTGAGCGGTCTTTTATCAAAAACTCGATGAACGGTGTAAGCAAACAAGATTTATCAATAGCTCTAGCTGCAGCTTCGGATCCGAGACGGACGATCATGCTTCGCAGGAGCGCCCTTCCTTGTTTATCGAAGTCTGAGAGTAAGGAGTCGGTAGACCACTCCGTTAACGTCGATTCGAGTTCCAAAATCTTTTTCGAAGCTTCTTCGAAGTTTGGTGTTTCAATCTCAGTTTCGAACTCTTTCTTCAGGCGTCTGAGTTCTGCTTCTAGAGGATCGGAGACTACATGGGTTTTCGTATCGTCTGTTTTCTCTGAGGTTATGTGAACTATACCTGGGTTAAGACCTGGACTCGTGGTCTTTGTGATCTCGATAGACTTCAGCTTTGCAGCTGGTATTTTAAAGAACGTCTCGATATCCATCTTTGACCCTGAGGGAATCTGCATCGTGTCTCCATGCTTTCGTAAAGTCACTGCGCTAATGCCTACCGTTTCAACGCTTTGTGCTTTAAGATCAAAGATGATTCCTGAGTGTTCATCGACACCCAAAATGAAAGCGTCGTCTGGTAGAGCGTCTTCGAGAATCTTGATGCGGCGCTCGCCCATGTAACAGTATCTAGTGTCATGGGTGCCGCCCTCTTGATTGTTATAGTGAGGAATCACTGCGACTTTTAGAGCAAATAACTTTTCAAAAAGCCCGAGCCCAACTTCCCATCGAACGACTTCCCCGGCTTTGTATATCTCATAAACAGGAAGGGTGAAACTTCCTAAGGTTAGTGCTGCCGCAGATGAAAACGTGACGACTCTGCGCTCAAGAAGGATCTTCTCAAGCAAAGATCCTAGCTGCAACTCTTCCCAAACTTTAAGAGCGTACGTTGGACTCCCTGGTCCAGCGAATAGATACTGTGAACGCTGCAGTTGATCGTAAAAGACGTCTTGCACGTAGCCTCCTACTTGGCTTAACGACCGTAAAGTAGCGACTTTGAAGCTTTTGTTCAGAGAGACTCTAAAGTATTCGACTGCCTTTTGAGAGAGTTCGTCGGCGTTCTCTTGAAAACCGTAAGGTGTATCGATAATGCTGTAAAGTGGGTCGGTCGCTGTATGTTGATTGTTCTCCAACAATGATCGGTGAACCTTCACCATCGTTGGAGCGGTCTCACCAGACCCCATTACACATAGCGTGCCTTGGTAATGTGTTGCTTCGTGTTGCATCATTACTGTGCAAATACTCCTTGTGCTAGCTCGTTAAGTATAATGTCAGCTATCTCCGCAGGGTGTTGTGCATGGAGGTCATGATGACCACTTATCCAATACTCAGCGGAGTCGACTTTAGAGCTCCGGCGGAGCGTGGCAACAGCGTTTCTTTTTACTTCTGGGTCGTGCATTTCTCTGTTGATAGCGGTAACAAAGACAAATGGAACGCTTAGAACAGGAAATATATCCTCCGGCGACTGTTTCCAAAGTTCGTGAAGAATTTTCATGTGAAGATGTTTGGGAAGATTGGCTTTCATGAACCCATCTTCGCCTTCGGTAAAGTTAGCTAAGGCGCCATCTATTGCGCTTATAGGGAACTCTGACATATAGTGCTTTAGCATCTTAGACAAGGAATCAAAGTTTTGTCCTTGAAGCTCTGGGGGTGCTAGGGCAACTTCACACCTGTCCCACGTAGGGAAGTCAAGTTTCATAGAGCGGTACCCACCATCTATAAGTACGATTCCTCTGACCTCGTGTGGGTATCTAAGAGCATAGTTTTCTACTACTGAACACCCAAAAGACTGACCTACTAGGAGTACTGGCTTTGTCAATGCGCCGATGTCTACCATTAAAGATAAAAACTCGTGTAAGTCGCTGACAAGTGTCTCGTAGTCGTATCCCGTTTCAGGTTTGTCGGATTTTCCGTGCCCTCTTTGATCTAGAGATACAACCCTTATACCTGCTTTTTGAAGTATCTCGCCAACACCAGCGTACATCTTGGCATTTGAGGCAAGACCATGTACCATAAGGACCGATGAGACTTCTCCTGGTCCCAAGAGGTAATGCAGACGATAACCGTTAGGTAGCTTCACATAGTTTGACTTCACAAATGCTTAACTCTTTTTAGTGTGAAAATGTTCCTAACTGTGTTCGCATAGGCAAATTCTTGCTAGAGAAAGTTAGACACAACGAATCGGTCTAAAGGGTAAGCCGATTCGTTGTATAGGCGCTCTATTACCCGTAAAGTTCTTAGTGAGTCCTCTAGACTCCATAGCGGTGTCTGTCCTTGTGAAAGTGAAGCTGAAAACTCGTCAATCATTGCCTCATAGGGACCTTGGGATTTAGCGGATAGATGAGTTATCTGTCCTTTGGTATCGCTAATGATGATCTCTGTATCGCTTGAACTAGGTGTACAAGCCCTTTGGATCTCAATTGACTGCTTGGAGCCAATGACTTTTAGAAGCTGGCTCTCCGATGATATAAATGAAGTATGCACAAACGCAACCTGGTTTGCGGGATAGTCAATGACCATCGTTGTGCGAAGGTCTACACCCGAACTATCCGCCTTTTGTACCCTTAGAGACACTTGCTGGGGTGTGGGTCCAAGAATCTTCAGTACCGGAGATAGAGCGTATATTCCGATGTCCCATAGAGACCCTCCACCTTCGTGCCTGTTCATACGATACCCTGCCAGTGGGTCTAAAGTACCTGAAAAGGTCGAGTAGATAGTCTGTACGTCACCAAAGTTCACCTCATTGACTAAAGAGAGGGCTAGGCGATTCCTTGGATGATACGCCGTCATGTAGGCCTCTGCCAGCGTTAGTGAACGCTTTGAAGCGGCATCTCTCATTAAATTGAAGTCTGACTCAGAGATTGCCAATGGTTTTTCGCAAAGTACGTGTTTGTTAGAGTCGAGAGCCTTGAGTACAACCTCCAGATGAAGGTGGTTTGGAAGTGCTACATATACGGCATCTATCTCTATATCTTGTAGTAGATCCTCGTACCTGGAGTAGTTGCGTACTCCAAGTACTCCTTGAGGTACGTCTTGATAACTACGAGAGGAGACAGCCTGTAGTCTTGCGAATCGAGAACTCAAAATGGCTGGAATTACACCTACTTGCGCCACTTGACTCGTCGCTCCGATAACGCCGAGCCTTATTGATGTTGGGGAGTTCACTGGACTGCCAGTGTAGCCTTGTGAGCTTCTTCGAGGACTGCGATGACCTCTCTAACCTGAGCTGAGTTAACCTCCAAGCGAGAACCAAGGTGGATGTGATCTGCGAAGTTTCGCCAAAATCCAAAGCGCTGTGGATTGG
>JAJYFP010000038.1 GCA_021790855.1 Actinomycetes bacterium | reverse complement strand
GAACCACCATAAGGTACACTTTCCGGTGCTGAAACAACACTTAATTTTGGTGTTGTGGCAGCGTAGGCCGGAGAGGATGAAAGTACTTCCGATGTTATAAGTATGAAAAAGAAAGTGGCTGCGACGAACATTAGCCGAAAAAGGGTAGATTTCATTGGTCTCATCTGATGCAATGTCGTTCTCTTTACTTCAACAGCCCCTAAGACGATGGACATTGGTATAGTGAGAGCCCTTGTCTCTGAAGCTTAAATCCGAGCCCAAGGTAGAGGGCAAGGGCACGTTCATTGGTTACTTGGGTGTTTACACTCACCTTTTGTGAGCGCCAACGCCGAAGCCAACCGAAGCCGTCCGCGATTAGAGAGGTTGCTCCTCCACTTCTCTGATGGCTAGGACTCATGGCTATGCGCTGAAGGTATCCAGAACCAGCACCTTGGCCAAATATTGAATATCCCAGTACCGACCCAAAGTCAGACTTGTCGACGATGACGCGATATCGTGATCTTGGAGTTGCAAGTATGGCTTCCTCTAACCCCTGCTGATCAAGCTGCCAAAATGGCTCGAAGCACATGTGATCGATCTCAAGCACTGAATCGATGTCCATAGACCTTGCTCTTCTTACCGTTAATGTATTGCTTTGACGGTACCGAACAGTTGGTTTTAAGTCCGATGATATGAGCACGTGGAGACGATCCCTAAAGTCAAAACCTAAGCTTTGGCAGGTTGTCTCGGTAAATTCATCTGTGGCTTGCCAAAGTAGACTTTCGTATCCCAAAGACGCAGCTACCTTTTTAATCTCTGCAAGGGGTGAGAAAGACAACGCAGAGAGTATTCCTCCAGATCGTGATGTAACGAGACATGACTGTATCTCGCCGGGCCATGGTGAAACCCTTACGTCAATTCCTTCAACGTTGAAGGACATAGTCTTTCTTTGTCTCGGAAGATAATTCGTCGCTATGGGAATAAGGCTAGCGAACTTTTTGCCACTTTCGTAATAGGATCATAGACGTGGTCGTTTTAATAGGTTCTCATGTTCAATATCTTGAACATGACTCTGGTACATACCATCCTGAGTCCCCGTCTCGCCTGGAAGCCGTTTTAGAAGGCGTGAGGAGAACTGGTCTAGAAAGTGAAGTGAAGTTTTTTACGCCTTCTGAGGCAGACCCGGAGAGCCTTGAAGTTGTGCACAGCCAGAAGTATCTAATCGGACTTCAACGTTTTTGCCTTATGGGAGGCGGAGCGCTTGATAGTGATACGTCAGTATCTGATCAATCGTGGCGAGCCGCGGTTCTTGCCGC
Organism: Actinomycetes bacterium; assembly: GCA_021790855.1. The sequence goes on along the minus strand of JAJYFP010000038.1, from coordinate 5,102 downwards.
TGGAGCTGGTTTAGATGCGATATCACAACTCGAGCAAGGCGTTGCTGACACCGCTTTCTTGGTAGTTCGTCCACCAGGTCATCATGCTACCTCAACGAGTGCTATGGGATTTTGCCTTATCAATAATGTTGCAGTTGCAGTCGGACGACTCCTTGAAAAAGGTAATAGAGTGCTCATCGTTGATTTTGATGCGCACCACGGAAATGGCACACAAGAGATATTTTACAGAAGCGATAGAGTACTTTATATCTCTACCCATCAATACCCACTTTACCCTGGTACTGGTCGCGTACAAGAACTTGGATCTGAGGAAGGATTTGGCTATACCCTTAACCTCCCAGTACCAGAAGGATCTTCTGGTGAGACGGTTCGCGCGGTCCTTGAGGTGATTGCACAAGAGGCCGTGGAGATTTTTAGTCCTGATTGGGTTGTAATCTCTGCAGGGTTTGACGGGCACTTCAAAGATCCACTAACAAACCTAACGATAAGAGCGGAAGACTTCTACCATCTCACCAAGTGGGCCATCCAGTTCGTACCTAGGGGCAGGGTCTTGGCCTTTCTCGAGGGCGGGTACGATATGGAGGCCTTAAGGGACTCGACAACTGCAACTGTAGGTGCCTTGGCTGGAGAAATGATCATTCCGAAAGAAGAGTATGTGCGATCCAAAGTCTCTCATGAAACCATCGATTCACTAAGTGAATCGAGAAGGCGAGCTCTTGGGGATCGTAATCCTCTTGAGTGAGTTAATATTCTTAACGACTTTGCTGACGGTCCGATAGTTTTAGAGATAAACCAAACTTATCTCGCGTTGATTAGTGTGAAGGAATGCTTGGGACTATGCTTTCATTTTCAAACGATTATTGTGTAACTACTTCCTACTATATGTAGATGAGTAGTTATGAACAGTGTTAAAGTGATTGAAAATCTTCAAAGAGAAGTCGAGCCGCTAAAGGATGCCTTCGAAAAGGCTGGAAAACGGCTGTACCTAGTAGGCGGAGTTGTAAGAGATCTCTTTTTGGGGGTACTAGAAGAAGCTAACGCTGACATCGATCTGACTACGGACGCAACACCTGATGAGGTTGAGAACATTGTCGGTCCAATCTCAGACACAATGTGGTTGGTTGGCAAACGTTTTGGTACGATAACGATCGAAATTTCAAGACGTAAATTTGAGATTACGACCCACAGGGCTGAGTCTTATGATCCTAATTCGAGAAAACCTTTGGTCAAATTTTCAACCTCAATCAAGGAAGATCTCTCTAGGCGAGACTTTACCATTAACGCCATGGCTATGGAGCTGACTGGATCTGCTTCAAAGCTTATCGACCCCTATGGTGGTCTCCAAGATCTCCTTAGTCGTAAGCTCGCAACACCAGGAGATGCGGAAGACAGTTTTAACGACGATCCTTTACGGATGCTTAGAGCGGCGCGTTTCATATCCCGCTTTGCGTTGAATCCGACAAAAGATGTGTCCGATGCGGCGGTTGAGTTGAGAGAAAGGCTCAATGTGGTGTCGCCAGAGAGGGTACGCGAGGAACTCTCAAAGCTTCTTGTGCTGCCCGATCCCTCTGTCGGTCTATGGTTCTTAGTCGATACAGGACTGTTCGATGTATTCTTGCCAGAGATTCCGGCGTTAGCATTAGAGCAGGATCCAATTCATCGCCATAAGGACGTCTTGGCCCACACCATTGCAGTTGTATCTAAGACATCACCGGACCTTATCCTTCGATTGGCGGCGTTATTACACGATATTGGTAAGCCACAGACCCGTGAGATTGGCCCCTCTGGGGTTTCGTTTCACTTTCATGATGTAGTTGGAGCTCGGATGGCACGCAAACGACTGCAAGCCCTTCGATTTTCAAGTCAAGAGATAGAGTCGATCTCAAAGTTAGTTGAACTTCATCTTAGGTTTCATACCTATAAAGCTGGGTGGAACGATAGAGCTGTAAGACGGTATGTCAGAGATGCTGGATCCCTACTAGAGCAGTTAAACGAACTTACCCTTGCAGACGTGACTACCCGTGATCAAACTAAAGTTAGATTTTTTCATGAAAAGATGGCAGAACTCAAAGAACGAATTCAAGTACTGTCTGAACAAGAGGAACTCGCATCAATTCGACCTGAATTGGATGGAAATGAAGTCATGGCGATCTTAGGAGTAGGACCCTCCAAAGACGTAGGAGATGCCATGGATTACTTATTGGAAATTCGTCTTGACGAAGGACTGCTTGGTAAGGATGAGGTAACCAAGAGACTTCTTAAGTGGTGGCGTGTTAGGCCGATTCCGTCTGTCCATTAGGGTCTTGGACGATTCTTTTGTGTCCGCGCAGTCCGATCAGTAGACGAACTCTAAAAAGCCTCACATAGCATGTGAGGCTTTTTAGTCTTAACTACCAGTGAAAGTGTTATTTAATCTTTCCGCTTTGGAACTCTTCAACCATGTCTTTAGCAACGCTATCTCGATACTGCTCAGGTGGAGACTTCATGAAGTACGCGGATGGACCTAGAAGCGGTCCGCCGATACCCCGATCGAGGGCGATCTTAGCGCATCGTAAGGCGTCAATAATTACTCCCGCTGAATTCGGAGAGTCCCAAACCTCTAGCTTGAGTTCGACGTTAAGGGGTACATCGCCAAAGTTACGCCCCTCAAGCCTTATATAGGCCCACTTACGATCCTCTAACCAAGGTACATGATCCGAAGGCCCAATGTGAACGTTGTTTGATTCGATGCCGTGATCAATTTGGCTCGTTACGCTTTGAGTTTTTGAAATCTTCTTCGATTCAAGACGTTCGCGTTCTAACATGTTCATAAAGTCCATATTCCCGCCAACGTTTAGTTGATACGTTCGATCTAACACAAGTCCCCTGTCCTCGAAAAGTCGGGCAAGCATTCGATGCACGATCGTGGCACCTACTTGAGATTTGATATCATCTCCAATAATGGGTACATTCTTATCCGTAAAACGCTGTGCCCATTCAGGATCAGATGCAATAAACACAGGGATTGCATTGACGAAAGCTACGCCAGCTTCAAGAGCGGCTTCAGCGTAGAATTTTTGTGCTCTTTCGGAGCCTACTGGAAGATACGAAACCAACACCTCAGCCCCGCAACGCCGTAGCTCTTCTACTACGTCAACCGGCTCAAGAGGTGACTCTTCAACGACTTGCTTATAGTACTTACCGAGCCCGTCTAAGGTGGGACCCCTCTTGACCTCTACGCCGACCTCTTCAACGTTCGCAAACTTGATCGTATTGTTCTTAGAGCTGAATATCGCTTTTCCTAGGTCTTCACCTACTTTGGCCGCATCTACATCGAAGGCGGCTACAAACTCAACGTCACCGACATGGTAACCTCCGAGTACTACGTTCATCAAACCTGGCACCTCTTCGGAAGGGTCAGCGTTTTTGTAGTACTGTACGCCTTGTACGAGTGAACTTGAGCAGTTGCCAATCCCAGCAAGAGCTACCTTTATCTTAGCCATCAACATCTACCTTTCTATATATTTTCGTTATAAGTCCTTGAGTCATTGCTCAACTCCACGAGCTCCTCGGAGTCGGAGAGTTCTTTGCAGAGCCGTTCGAGCCAACTCAACTCATCAGTAAGACGCATGTAGAGTCCTTGGAGAGCGAGGCTTCGCATATTAAGTCCATTAAGCAACTCACTCTCTTTCATCTCTCGCAAACGCTCTTCGAGTATGTAAATTCTTCTGTTAGCGATTGACAGTCTCCGATTTACACCCACTCGATCCGAAAATGCTAGGGCTACCCAAAATGCCCGATCGTCTGATACGTCCATACCGGAGACAAGTCCTTGAAGGAACTGGGTTCCCTTTTCGGTGATCCGGTACGACTTACGCTGCCTTTTAGAGGTTTGTTCCTTTTTGAGAGCGGATCTAAAGCTTGCCAGTTCCCCACCCAAAGAACCGGTAGACGTCGTAGGTGATCGAAATCCGCCCTCTTCAAACGTCTCGATATGTCCTTGACGTTCGAGTCTTGAAAGAGCTGGATATATTGACCCCCAAGAAGGATGAAAAAGTGCACCGAACGCCGAGACGATCCTTCTGTGAAGTTCGTATCCATGCTGTGGATCTTCCGCGAGTAAACCCATCACAGCTGCCTCAAGATACTGACTAGTTCCACCGGATCTCATTGTTCATATATACTATATCGGTTAGATATATTATCCGTTAGTCTAATCTGATATATTTGACTATTCGGTTCCCTACAGTCTCTTAAGGAAGACGCTTTCGTTCTTGGAGAGCGGAGAGGCTTCGTGCTGGTTTCATTCGATAGAAGCCGGTTTATGGTAAGTGTCACTTCGTATCTCTTTGAACTACGACTAAGTGGTTCCATAAAGTTCTAGGCGCAAACTGTGCTAGCCTTTTAGATGTGGAAAGTTATGGACGTAACGGCGATGCACTAAATGTGTCAAGGCGTACTGGCACCGTAGATCATCGACTTTTGCGTGAGAACTTGATTCGTGACTACCGCTCGGGACGCGTTAGCAAGGAAGAGATCTGTGATGCTACAGAAGAGTTACTTCGAGTAGCGGACAACTTTGGCGAGGGCGCTTCAAAACCCTGTCCAATATGTGGAGCTGAAAGCTTAGTTTACGTTGAATTTGCCTTTGGCGCACGACTACCTTCTTCAGGTCAGGTAGTGCCAAACGGTGTCCTTCTAGAAGAGACCGTGCGTTCCAAGAAGTTTGATATGTATCAGGTGGAGGTCTGTAAGGACTGTCTCTGGAACCACTTGGTTCAAAAACATGCGATTGGTAGAGACTGAAACGTCGAGATCCAACTCTTGATGTTACAACTTCATAATTTCAAGCCTGATCCTAACTTAGGCTTTGCTACAATAGTTGTTCTTAGATCCTGCTCGTTAAGAGCCCTACTTTCAAAATTTGAAAGAGGTCCATGGGAGGTTTTAGTTGCGCGTCTATGAAGTAGTAGTTATATTAGATTCTTCGCTTGAGGATGAGCAGATCGATGAGTACTTGGTGAGAGTTGAGTCGGTAGTATCTTCAAGAGAAGGAAAAGTTTTTGGCGTAGAGCGTTGGGGTAGAAAACGTTTTAGCTACGAGATCGACCATCGCCGAGAAG
>JAJYFP010000037.1 GCA_021790855.1 Actinomycetes bacterium | reverse complement strand
TCACACTAGTGATCCTAGACCTAAAATTCTCGAATTCGAAGCCCGTGACGACTCTTGACGGAATTTTGTGACTTAAAGAAGCTGAAAGTGCGTTGGACCTATTGGCTAAGTTGCGAACGCTTAGAACTATAAGATGCCCGTCGTGAATGTTACGTCAGCAAGTATTTGATAGAAAGAGCCTGCAACTAGGCTAGAGAGATGAACTACGAAGGTCTTTCTATTAGTACAAGTCGGGATGTAGTGGCGAGGGTTGATCTAGCCCGCAAACAACGGCTGGGTATGCCCGAAGCAATCTATGCACAGTCAAAGACTACTCAAGAGGTGGTGGCGATCGTTCGTCACCACCTCTTGAGTAGTGGTGACCCTGTTATTGTTACACGCTGTACAGATGACGTGGTTAATGAGATCAAAGCGATTGACGATGTTGAAGCGGATAGCATCAATGTCTTTCCTGATCTGAGATCTGAGGCAAGCTATAGAGCAGTTGTAATAGGCGAGCCCACGCCGATCCCTTCAGAGGTAGTCATCCTTACCGCGGGGACCTCTGACTTGAGGGTAGCATATGAATGTAAAGGCACGCTTTTTGCTCTTGGTATTAACGCTAAGGTCTATGCGGACGTGGGGGTTGCACACGTTGACCGTATCTTAGAGATACTTCCTGAGCTCTATGACTTTGACGTGGTGGTCGTGGTAGCTGGAATGGAGGGTGCGTTAGCCTCGGTAGTTGGTGGTCTCCTTCCGCAACCGATAGTTGCAGTTCCTACTTCGGCAGGATACGGGTCTTCCTTCGATGGTTTGACTGCACTTTTAGCGATGACAGCTTCGTGTGCTCAAGGAGTTTCTGTGATGGGTATAGACAACGGTTTTGGAGCAGCATGTGCAGCATTTAGGGTGGCGAGTAGAGTAAGTTCGAGTCCCATTATCGAGGCGCTTTCTTGAGAAAACTCCACCTCGATCTCTCGAACGGAGCTGCGGGGGATATGTTGATTGCTGCCTTGTCGGGCCTTTTTGTCGATCAAAGTGAGCCAGAGAAGATTTTAGCATTAGTGGCATCGATCGTAGATGTCAAGGTTATTTTTGAGTCAGTTCAGCGCTCTTCACTCTCCGCTACCAAGGTTAGCATTGCAGGTGGCGATCGGAGGATGACACTTGAACAGATGGTTGACGCTCTCACTCGGCTCAGCTCTGGGACCTCGCTAGTGAAAGAACTTGCGCACAGAGCGTTTGATCTCTTAGGTGAGGCTGAAGCAAAGATTCATGGAGTTCATGAAGATGCGCATCTTCATGAACTCGGATCTGCCGATACCTTTGTCGATGTTGTAGGGGTGTTGAGCTTGCTGGATGGACTAAACATCCAGGAGATGACGAGTTCTAAGTTGCATCTTGGATGTTCACAGATTGAGATCTCTCATGGACGATATCCGAACCCAGTTCCCGTAGTTGCGGAACTCTTGCAGAGGACGACAGTGCCGGTTACTTTAACTGATGACTCCTTTGAGTACCTCACACCTACTGCAGCTGTCGTGCTTGCAATCCTTAGTGAAGCTGGACTCTATCGCTATGGTGAAGGAAACGGTAGCCTAGTTGGTGTTGGATACGGTGCTGGTCACAGGGTTAGAGCAGGTGTCTCCGGAGTACTCAGTGCTTATCTACTCCAAGATACAGGAGTTGAAGGCGTTCGAGAGGAGATCTACATGCTTGGAGTTCACGTCGACGACTTATCTGGAGAGGAGCTTGGACTTATTGTCGAGGAGACGATCTCGCAAGGAGCTTTGGACGCTTGGATTACACCGGTTGTGGGGAAGAAGTCGAGACCGGGATATGAGATTACAGTTCTAACAAAAGTATCCTGCCTTGCTACTTTAGTAGAGTGTCTTCACGTAGTTACTCGCTCTCCGGGGTTGAGGATAGTTCCTGTGACTAGAGACGTTGTACCTCACGGCTTCGAGCTAATTGAGGTAGCTAAAGACGTAACCGTAAAGGTGAAATATACACGACTTGGTCATAAAGTAGAGTTTGATGATGCAGTGACAGCAGCAAAGACGCTGTCCGTTTCGATCTCAGAGATAGTAAGCAGGGCAACGGCTGGCTTTAGAGATAAAAGAGAGGATGGAGATGAGATTTAGGCAGCTTGGTCGATCGGGCCTAACGGTATCTGAAGTTGGCTTAGGCTGTAATAACTTTGGAACGCGTTGCAATATGGACAGTTCTCGCGACGTAATCTTTGAGGCACTGGACACTGGAATTAATCTCTTCGACACGGCGGATATCTATGGAAATAGGGGCGTATCTGAGACCTTTATGGGGGAGATCCTAAAAGGTAGACGCGACGAAGTGGTGTTGGCGACGAAGTTTGGCATGGATATGGGAACTGGCGATGTTGCGTTAGGATCCCGAAGATATATAAAACGCGCAGTTGAAGCCTCGTTGCGTCGTCTCCAGACTGATTACATAGACCTTTACCAGTTGCACAGACCAGATCCGCATACTCCGATCGATGAGACTATTGCCGCTTTAAACGATCTAGTTCGAGATGGGAAGGTTCTTTATATTGGCTCCTCGAACCTTTCAGGGTGGCAGATAGCGCAGGCGGATCTCTTGGCAAAAGAGTTAGGTGGATCTAGGTTTATTTCGGCTCAAAACCTGTATTCACTACTAGAACGTGACGTTGAGAGAGAGGTACTACCCGCTTGTAGAGAGTTTTATGTGGGATTTCTACCGTTCTTTCCTCTCGCCTCTGGGTTACTAACGGGCAAGTTCAAAAGAGGCGAGCAGCTTCCTGCCGGAACTCGTCTTTCAAGTCGACCAGAGGTTGTGGATCAAGCGAACTTTGACCTGATTGAGGCACTTGAGCGTTTCGCCGAACAAAGAGATATGACACTGTTGGACTTAGCCTTCGTATTTTTGCTATCCACGGCAGAAGTCTCTTCGGTGATAGCAGGTGCAACTTCCAAAGCACAGATTAAATCGAACGTCGCTACCCAAAAACATACGCTGTCTGAACGTGATACCGTAGAGTTGCGAGAACTGTTAACGCAGTATGAGTAGATGTGGCGAAACCCTTCGCAGGCATCTTCACTCTATGATTTCTTGTGGAAAGGCAGAAGTTAACGAAGAGTGAAAGGACGAACTAGAAGATGTCAAAACTCGACAGCCAGCTGGTATCTCTATTAGCTTCCTTGCAAGTCTTGGGTAACACCGATCTATCGTCAGTAGGGGTTGAGTCAGCTAGAGCGAGCATAGAACTGATGGCACGGCTGCAACCTAAAGATAACACACCACTTGATAGGGTCGATGACCGCACTATAAAGGGAAAATTCCGAGAGATCCCGATTCGGATTTACTGGCCTGTCGCTCCTAGCGAATGTGTAGGGGTTACGGTGTTTTATCACGGAGGCGGCTTTGTTCTTGGCAGTATAGAGTCCCACGATCAACTGGCAAGATCATTAGCCAAGCATTCAAAGTCTGTAGTCGTGTCAGTTGAGTACGCGTTGGCACCTGAAAATAAGTTTCCCGCAGCGGTTGAAGATGCTTATGAAGCTCTTGCGTATGCGTCTCATAACAGATCAAATCTTTGCCCCAACCACTTGTTGTCCAAGGTGCCGCTTGCTGTTGCGGGTGACTCTGCGGGCGGTAACCTGGCAGCAGTTGTTTCATATCTTGCTCGAGGCGAAGCTGAAGAGGTAGACTTTGCTCTTTTGGCATACCCCGTAACCGACGGCCTCCATCAGGAAAACTTTCCTTCGTATGAGGAAAACAGTGAAGGTTACTTCCTTACCGCCAAGGATATGCGATGGTTTGGTGAGTTATATCTGCGAGACGAGAACGATCTGTTGGACCCGAGGTTCTCCATCTTATTAGCAAACGACCTTTCAAATATGCCGAAGACATTGATCGTAGTGGCTGGATATGATCCACTGAGAGACCAAGGCGTTGCTCTAGCGCAAGCACTCGAAGACGCTGGTAATAAGGTCAATCTTTGGAGATACGACACAATGATTCATGGGTTTTTCTCAATGGAAGGGCTTGTCGAAGAGGCACGTAAGGCTGTTGAGCGTGCAGGTCATCTTCTTGGTGAGGTTTTGGTAGAAGCACGATTCTCTAAAAATTATTAAACATTGAGTATTTCGGTGGCGACTTGAGGCTATGTCCTTGTAGGAGTTTTGAATAACTCGTCAGACTATACCTACCTGTTGGGATCCTATTGACCTAATATAGACAAAGTGATACAGACTTGTTCTGAAGTACTGAGTTTGGGTATAACTTTGTCTTGAAATTCCAGGCAGTTTGCGTGAGTCTTGGTTTTTACTCTCCTTACTACGTGTGATGTGGCACAGTTTTTGAGTCGATCATCTTTGAAGCGGATCTAAATCTCCAACGGTCAACCTTGACTCTTGTCGTGTGCTCGGCGGTACTATGTTGTGTAGTTTTGTTGATATGGGCTTCGCTTGGCGGAGGTTCAAACGACGCCGAATCTTTGCCTTCTAAGATGCTTAAGGTTCGCTGATATCCAGCGGAAAGAAGCAGAGCTTTTTTCGAGAAGTCGAGCGACTCTACTCCAGATGCCTCAGGACAGTCAAGTACGGTAATCGTGACGTCTTTTGGAAGGTGCTGGACTTGACTACGAAAGTGTGCTGACTTGGTATGTGTGCCAGATCGAATCAACGCTTCTAAAGGACGCTGCGGATCAGGTAAATGAGCAAACGCTGTTCCACATAAGAGCATGTATATGTGTGTAGCTCCGTTTTTTACCGCTCGGTCTATTGGTGTGTCATTTACTACTCCTCCATCAACGAGTAATCGATTGTCTAAGCGAACCGGAGGAAATACGCCGGGGATTGCCGCTGAGGCATAAAGCACGTCTCGGGGACGCCCCGAGGCGAACCAAATCTCTTCGCCTGTGGTGTAGTCGGCGGCGAGCACTTCAAGTGGGATGGTTGTATCCGCAATGTCGTCTATGTCCAAATGGGAATCGATAAGCTTTCGTAACCCTTCACCCGGATAAACAGACTCTCCTCTTTGTGCATATCTCCAAGTGGTACCTAGCTTGCGCTTTGGCATAATTGTATCTTTGTCGAGAGAACTCCAAAGACTTTCAAGACCCCTAAGACCATCTAATGAGGGTTGGCTCGCGTACACGGCTCCATTGAGCGCTCCGACAGACACTCCAATTACCTCGTCCGCTTGGATGCCTTTCTCTATTAGCGCGATGAGCATACCTACCTGACAAGCCCCTTTTCCTCCTCCGCCGCCAAGGACGAAGGTAGTCTTTGGAGCTTTACCAGGCTCTGAGCAATCCTCGCTAAGGTTCCGTGATTTGTTAGTGCGAATGAACTTGAATCTTTTCATGCGCCTTGCCTCTCACACACTGCATCGGATATCTATATGGACTCCTTTACTCATATCATAGTTTTTTGTGGTCGCTGAGAAGCTGGTCACTTTGTCATACGTTTCGCGTTGGTAGACAGTTTGTCTAATTGACTTCTGGAGTTAACGTCCTCTTTGGCGTTTTGGAATGTTCTGCATCTAAAACGTATCTAACAGCCGAAGTTGTGCCCCTAACTTCGGTTAAATGGTTCCAAATCTAGATTTGGAACCGGGATTATGCACCGAGTATTCGGCCGCCAAACTAGCGCCCCCTAGTTTGGCGGAGCATAATCTATATCTGTGATAGATCCACTGAGGAGGTAGTTCCATTTGGAAAGAAGAAGCAGTGAGTCCTTAAACCCACTTACTTCGAAGGAGTCGATAGAGGTTGGTGATCCGTTATCACCTGGTTTTAAACGGGACTTCAGATCCCTTAGGGCATCGGCTGGGGAAGGTGTAGTTCATAGAGGTGAACTCTATAGTGGTGACTATGATCAAGGAGCGCTTGAGTCTTTAGTCCGCTTGGTTCACGTGACCGATTTTCAGTTGGCTGACGTAAAGTCGCCTTCAAGATTTGAATATCTAAATCGTTACGCTGGCGACCCGCGTTTTGACGGACTCGTTCCCGGATACCGCCCGCAGGAGTTTCTTATCTACTCTATGGTCTATGAACTTGTTCAAACTCTAAACAGACTTCCGAACTCTGAACTCTCTGGAAGAGAGGTGGACGTAGTTCTTACCACGGGCGATCTAATTGATAACGCTCAAACCAATGAGTTTTCATGGGTATCGACACTCCTAGGTGGGGGCACTGTCGACCTTCCGTCAGGTTCGGATGCGATGGAGTTTGTTGCAGATCAAAGTTTTGAGTCATATGAGTACTGGCAACCTGAAGCTGGAAAGGATATGTACAAGGACGACTATGGCTTTCCTCAAGTTGAGGGCATCTTGAAAAACGCCATGAGTTCTATAGTGAGCGAAGGCCTGAAGATGCCTTGGTTGGGTTGTAACGGTAATCATGAAGTCCTAACTCAAGGGGTTGGCAGAGTGACGTCCTCGTTGCAGGAGGTGACTGTTGGATCGTCCAAGTCGGTGGATATTGGACCGATTGGAGACGGTTCTTTGTACGAATACTTTATCCAAGATCCTGCATCCTTTTACGTAAATGGACCGCAGAGAGCTGTTGTGCCAGATGAAAAACGTGCGCACGTCGCTCTTGGTGATGTGATCACTGCTTACCTGAATGCG
>JAJYFP010000036.1 GCA_021790855.1 Actinomycetes bacterium | reverse complement strand
TGCAACCCCAGATGATTCCTGCCCTTGGCTTCTACTCTCCGACGGAACAAAGAGCGGTGGGTATCTCAACCCACGGGAATATCAGCGCCTCATGGCGCACCCACTTAATTCCGAAGTCCCTGTTGTACAACCGTAGATGAGTTTCGTTTGTTTGTTGATATAAAGGCTTGGTCGCACATCCAAGTATGTTGCATGGTCTACGATAAACAAATGGCATCTAACGATTCATTTATGCATCTAGTTAACTTATTTGAGTTACTGTCATCGTCCAAGCGTCCCTTGACGTTCGACGAGATTGTGCAGGATTTGCCTGGTCTGCCGAGTGGTACTGCTGCCAAAAGGCAGGCTTTTGAAAGGGCTAAAAGTTCTCTGAAGTCCATGGGTATCCCCATACACGTAGTTGAGTCGACCGTGAGTAGAGCACAAGGATACATCATCTACAAGAAGGAATTGACCTTAGATATTCGCTTTAGCAAAGATGAAGAGGCAGCTCTTGCTTTTGCTCTTAGCTCTGTCGGTTCACCCGCTTTTGGTGCTGCTTCAGTATTGATGAAGTTGGGGCTCGAAGAGAATCCCTCTCCGATGCGAGTTGTTTCTGGTGGTATTGATGCTGTATTTGCTGATCTTTTTCAGGCGATCGCCACGAAGACCCCGATCTGTTTTCGCTACGGCTCGGAGGATAAAAAGAGAGAGCTAAGTCCCTATGGCCTATTACATAGATGGGGCCGATGGTATCTTGCAGGACGTGAGAGCGTGAGTTCTCCGATCAAGAGTTTTCGGGTGGATCGAATCTCAAGAGATGTGAAGTTGAAAGAGAGGAATAGATATATCGCACGACCGAAGGACTTCAAATTGGACGATCTTTTGAGCAAAGACCCTTGGAGTATAAAGGTGTCTGAACCTGAGACGGTTGTCGTTGCCTACAAGGGAGATGAGGTAGGAATTGACTGGTTTTTTGCCAATCGAACCGAGACCGACGTGCCTGGAGAACTCTCGTCTTTGGGGACCTTAGGTCGTCGGTTACGAGCTGTCATAGTCTCGAACTGGGATACATTCCTCTCAGATGCTATGTCTTTAGGATTAAAAGTTGAGATTCTTTCGCCTCAGAAGGCTAGGTCCTTGGCGACTTCTTGGCTTAGAGATATGGTATCAATCTCCCAAACTCCGGTCGAACGGGCAAATTCAAAAGTTATTGAAAACAAAGTTAGCGAATATGCGCCTAAGAAGTTGAACGTGTCTTCGAGAAAGGCGATTCGTCGATTCGAGCTTTTGGCTGCGATTTTGCCTTTCTTGGGAAAGATCAAAGAGGCACACATATCAGATATTGCCAGGAGATTTCAAGTCAGCGAAGCTGAGCTTATTGAGGTTCTGGAGCACGCAGCGACATGTGGACTGCCTCCTTATACCCCGGACCAGCTGTATGAGATCATAGTTGATCCAGAAGAAGATCTTATCGAAGTTAGGGTGGATAGCGCATTGGCAGAGCCTCGTAAGTTGGAGTTTTCCGAGGCGCTTTTGCTTTCCGTTACTGCTAGAACCTTGGTAAACGCGGGTGTGAAAGACAGTGGCTCATTACGTTCAGCGTTGTCAAAACTGAACTCTGTTATCTCGGAGATCAGCCTTCAAGATGACGACTTACTGGTCAGAGTAGATGATCCTAAGTACTTGGAGGAATTACAACGTGCTGTCTCTGAAGGATTGACAGTGGAGGTGGTCTACGACGGAGGCGGCGAGAAAAAAGAGAGAAGACTTCATCCGATCTTGTTGTTTGTTTATGAGGGCAAATGGTATGTTCGTGCACTAGATCTGGATCTCAAAGAGATGAGACACTTTGTAATTGAACGATTTACCTCTCTAAAGATTGAGGAGATGAGCTCCGGAAAGAAGCTCGTTCCAGACGAACTGCTGAAGTTTGACCCGTCGGATCCTTTCGCACTGAGACATGAAGCGATTGAGTTAAAGGCTTGGGTAAGTGTCTTTGGACTTAGAGTGCTCGATACTGTAGTGGGTAGTTATCTAGAGATACTTGATGAGTACGATGACAAGTCTTTGGTGAAGCTAACGGCGGTCTCTCCGGGATGGCTAAAGAGGATTTTCTTACGTCTTGGTCCTCACCTTGTCTTAGATGCGTCTGCTTCAAGCTTTGCACCGCTGCAACGATCTGCAGCTGAAGAACTTCTTGAGATTTACGTCTCCCGTTCGAGTGATTGATTTCTGATGATCTCATTCTTGGTGCTTGGTTACTTTTACTTTCATAAAACTACGCTCTGTAGTATATGTTGTCAGACTTAAAGGTGTAAACGACCGACAAGGTTTTGATTTTTCCGTGTAAAGCGCAATTGCGCTACAGCTGGGTAATAACTGGCGATTTGGTTATTTTGACGAGTTTTCCTAACCGACTCGTTGCTCTGATGATATGGTGATTTGCATCGGCTTTGCCCTTATCGAAAGTATCTGTGTAAACGAGGGTATAGTTGAGAATTTTCCCTATAAGCCATCTTGACTTCGACTACTACTTCCAAAGCGAGCTGAAGGATCCTGTCGAAGCATCGATTGGAACGGTAATACCAAAAGCTCTGGGCAAGAAGCCGCTAGAGGTCGATGAGAGCGAGCATCTGTACGAGACCATGACAGATGAGAAAAATATTGGTTGTACGAAAAGAAAGAATGTCGCTTATGACATGGTGTTTGCTATGCCAAAGGCAGCATCGGTGCTTTGGGCACTATCTGGAGATGATCAAGCAAACGAGATCTTAAGAGCTCATGGCGAGGCGGTGGAGAACTCTATCCGATATCTTGAACTTACGGAGTCATGGACCAAAGTTGCTGGAATGGTTGTGGGTGCAGAAGAAATCAGAGCATTTGAATTTCGACATCTCCTGTCAAGAAACCAGGATCCTCATGTGCACTCTCATGTTGTATTGCTGAACGGAGCTAACTACGGCGGCAAAGAGAGAGCGCTCAACTCTGCCAGAGTTTACAAGATTCAACCCGTTTTGGAGATTATCTACAGACATGAGTTAGCTCGCTATCTTTACAAATCCATAGGATTCGGTCTGAGAGGATACATACTTGGTACCTTGCAACTGGGGAATTTGGACGAGAATGTAGTCGCTGAGTTCTCCACTAGGCGCAGAGAAGTAATTGATCGATCTAAAAACTTTGGTACAACCGCGAGAGCTCGTCAAATCAGTGCTTTAAGCACACGAGGTCCAAAGACACAAATTGATCTTGGCGAATTACGCGTGAAATGGCATACTCAAGCAAGAAGTCTGGGTCTTTGTCCACAACTTGATGGAAGAGGGCCTTTGTTGGATTTTCACTTGACTCCGGTGTTCGTTTCACCTGTTTCAGATATTTTCCACTCTGAGTTCTTGTACAGATTGGGCAGCTCAAAGTCTATAGACATGTGGGAAGCATTGGCCAGTACCTGTGAATCCCTGCTCGATAGTTCGAGACGGTCTGAGGGAATCCAGTCCCCCAAACGCTCCGGCGTGTTGAACTTAGGGTTGGACGACAGAGGAGAAACTTACATGTTAGAACTAAAAGCGTTGGGTGGAGGAGCACTTTCTCAGATGGTTAGTGCAAAAATAAAGGAGTATTTCGAGTCGTTCGATTCATCATCGAACGAGGAAATTGTTCGCGAAAACCAATGCCTTAGCTCAGATTCAGCGTTGCTTAAGCGTGATGTGGGTCGAACCGTAATACTTGGACGCACTCAGAAGGAACGGGCTCACTTAGAAAGTCTTTCATCTGATTCTACAGAGGCCAATCTTCTGTTGGGTGGGGTAAATCTTCAGATGGGATCATTTTCTAGGTTGGCGTTTTCTCAAATCGAAGCAGCATGTGGCACTAAGATGATTCGGCGTCTAGTTAGACGATCTCAGTCTTTGACGCCTCCAAGTCCAGACGACTCCAAGCTCGAGGGAGCTGTAGCGCCCCTCATGACGTTAGATGACGTCTCTGCACATCTATCGGCAGAGGTCTTTCTCACTCGTAAAAGCGCCGTGGCATCAGCGCTATGGGAGACGCTTCATGCGTTACAGAATGGAAGTCCTGTCGCCATCCACGTCTTCAAGAATATTTCGGAAGCACAGAGTTTCAGACAAGAGATCGTTTCGATGGCTCAGAGTAATGCCAACTCAGTCCTAGATACAAAGTGGGGTAAAGTTCTGGTGGGGGAGTTGGTTGCCGTTCTTCCAGTGCAAAAAAGATCGTACCTATTTCGTATTGATGATCCATGCAGGACAGGTGCCAACATAAATCTTGTCTCCGCTAAAGGCGAGGTGCTTGAGATCGGAGATGGCTTTGATGGGAAGATACTGCCTCTTGCTGCTACAAAATCAGATTCTGTGGCCATCTCAAGACTGACCGAATATGCATCCCTTATATCAAGTGTCCGTATCTTTGACACACCTGAAGTCGAGCGATTTGACGCGATTAGATCATGGTCTTTCGAGACGAGGCTGAAGACATCCTTAGAAGCGCCGGAGTTCTCTTCGATTCGGCTTTTATTGATGGCACGCCTGGGTCGACTGGAGGATCTCGAGAATCTGAGTCTGGGAAGCATTGACGAGAACGCAGTCGCCAAGAGCTTTAATCCAGCTAAAGGTGTTGAGCTTGGGAAGTCAGTTAGAAGAGAGATTGATAGATCATCAAGGGTGAGACTACTTCTTATGCAACGGGGAATAACTTTCCGTGATGAGCTTAGAGAGATAGTCCGATCAAAAGGAGAGTTGGGTGTATCACGAGATATCTTCTTGGAAAAACTACATCACCGAAGTCCAAGTGACTTTGGCCGCGAACTGTGGTAGTTTTTGTATTGTTGGACGGTTATAAAACCTCCAACAAAGGTGATTTCTAGTGGAGTCTAGTTTTGGAGGGGACAAGTGAAGGTAGCTCTTACCGTCAACGACTTTTTGCAAAGAGGGGTGACGGTCTTCCCAGACCGTGTTGCTCTCGTCGATGAACCCGACGTTCCTGGTTCACTAGGGAGGATAACGTATAGGTCCTTGGATCGAAGAGTCAAGAATATGGCCAAAACGCTTGAAGAGATGGGTGTCGGCATCGGTGAAAGGGTTGCAATTATCTCTCCCAACGCAGGCAAGTTTTTAGTCTCGTACTTTGGTGTATCGGGTTACGGACGAATTTTGGTACCAGTAAACTATCGCCTTACACAAGAAGAGGTCGCCTATGTAGTTGAACACTCGGGCTCTCAAGTTGTGTTAGTAGACTATGAATTTGCTCATCTTGCCGCGGGACTGAATGTCAAAGAGGTCATTATCTTAGACGGCACTTCAGATGCGGAACTATTTCGAGAACTACCCGAAGGTGCTTCTCTTCCCACTGCATGGGATCCGGAAGAGGACTTTACCTGCTCGATCAACTACACCTCCGGAACGACTTCACGACCAAAAGGAGTACAACTGACCCACAGAAATGTGTGGACAAACGCTACCACTTTGGCTCTGCACACCTCCGTCACCGATCGAGACGTACTGATGCACACGCTTCCTATGTTTCACTGTAACGGCTGGGGCATGCCTTATGCGGTAACGGGACTGGGTGGTACCCATGTTATCCAGCGAAAAATCGACGGTGAATCGATACTTTCTCGAGTGGAATCCGAAGGGGTCACTTTAGCATGCGGAGCACCGGCCGTCTGGGCAGCAACGCTAAATGCCGCAGAGGAGCGTGTAAATCAGCACCGAGAGATACCGGGACGAGAAGAAGTTCGAATCGTAGTCGCTGGTGCTCCTCCTCCCTCCAAGGTAATCGAGCGTGTTGAAACGGAGTTGGGGTGGGAGTTTATCCAGATCTACGGACTCACCGAAACTTCTCCGTTATTGACGGTTAATAGAGCTCCAAAGGAGTGGGATAGCCTACCGATCTCTGAGAAGGCCCGTCTTCTTTCAAGGGCGGGAACCCCGGCCCTGGGAGTTGAGATAATGACCGATGCTGACGGTGAGGTCCTAGTGAAGGCTAACCATGTGTTTGCTGGATACTGGAACCAACCGAAAGAGACGGAGGAAGCTTTGGATGGTGGCTGGTTCCATACTGGAGATGGTGGTTACTTCAAAGATGGATATTTGACGATAGAAGATCGAAAGAAGGACGTGATTATCACAGGTGGCGAGAACGTGTCATCTATTGAGGTGGAAGATGCAATATTTCAACACCCATCCGTTGCTGAAGTCGCTGTTATTGGAGTGCCGAGTGAAAAGTGGGGAGAGGAGGTAAAGGCTCTGGTGGTGTTACGCGAGGGAGAAAGTCCTTCTGAGGCTGACATCATCACCTTCTGTAAGTCTAAGATCGCAGGATATAAATGTCCGAAGTCCATAGAGTTTCGGACAGAGCTCTTTAGAACTGCCACTGGAAAGTTACAAAAATATAAGCTCAGAGCTCCTTATTGGGAAGGTTTCGAACGTAGGGTAAACTAACCAGTACCTGCTTGTTGCTATTTCAGAGATCCGAAATTAGCTTAAAGGACTCGGCCTGTTCAAGTCCAAACAGCGCTCCGGTAGCTGACGCTGATTTAGTCAGCAGCGAGCTGAATGCTTTAACCTGATCGATGCTGTTTGGATCGTCGATCCCCATAGAAGTATGTAACTGCGACCGATGTTCCAACAGAGCAGTTATCTTTCTGTCCATGAAAGGTGAGATTTCTTCGGCATGATCTTCCTCCTGAGCGAGGACGGTAAATACCTGGACGCTCACGTGCC
>JAJYFP010000035.1 GCA_021790855.1 Actinomycetes bacterium | reverse complement strand
TGAGCTACGAGCCCCAAGCTCCGGGGGAGAGACTCGAACTCTCAACCTAACGGTTAACAGCCGCTTGCTCTGCCGATTGAGCTACCCCGGAATCTCAAACTACGCTAGTAGGTGAATAGGCAAAATCATGTCAGATTTAGTCTCGAACCGCAGCTTTTAACTGTTCAACGACATCAGCGCGACGCAGTCGATTTATAGCTCTCGTCTCCATCTGGCGCACTCTCTCTCTTGAAACTGAAAACCGCTTGGAGGTCTCTTCAAGATTATGAATTCTTGAGTCGTCCAATCCAAAGCGAAATCGTAAAATCTGCTGCTCATGTGGAGATAGCGCGGACATGGCCTTTCCAAGCGCCTCTCTTACATCTTGTTTGAGTATCGACTCATCAAGTTCGCCATCCTCTCCATCAGAGTAAACCTCCAGCAAAGTAGTATCACCTTCTTGCGACACTGGCGTTTCAAGTGATATCACATCAAGGAGCAGCCCGCTCAGCTCATCGAATCTATATAATGGAACCCCCATTGAAGCCGCAATCTCTTCAGCCACGGGTTCTCTACCAAGCTTTTGCTCAAGCTCACGACGAATCTTGGCAAGTTCTACCAGCTGATCATGGACATGCACTGGAACTCTAATGCTTCTTCCTTGTCCCGTAATAGCCGCGGACATAGCTTGTTTGATCCAATGCGTAGCATAAGTAGAGAACCGAAACCCCCTGTCAACATCAAACTTGTCGACCGCTCGCATGAGCCCTAGGTTACCTTCTTGAATGAGATCAAGCATTGGAATACCTAACCCTTGATATTTTCTTGCAATCGAAACAACAAGTCTTAGGTTTGCTCTTGTAAACTCGCTCTTCGCCTGTTCAAACTCTTTCAGACGCTGCTTCTCATCTTTGCTAAGTTTCGCCGAGTCCTTTCCTATCAGGTCCCATCCGTTCTTAATAACTCTCGCCAGCTCCGCTTCACGTTCTTGCGAGAGTAAAGGAGTTCGTCCAATATCCTTCAGATACGCACGTAATGAAGTATCTTGGTTCGAGTTTCCAGTCATCTATTTCCCAAAGTCGAAAAACTACTACAGACCCACTCTACTTGGAAGTTCTCACCTCTAGCAACCAGGCAATCAATTCGCCTGTATTACCAGCCACTTCCTCTCCGCGACCTATCGATTCCACCAATCTTCTGGCATCCGCGATCTGTTTAGATAGTTCCAAAAGATCTCCACTTGCTTCGCCCCTCCTAAGTCGTTGTGTTATTACTTCTAACTCATAAAGAACTTCTCTTGAGACGAAAGTTGAGAGCACATCTAACACCTCTGTGGTAGGTGGGTCAGCAACTAGGCGGAAAAAAAGATCGGATGACTCTTTAGAGCCGGTTTGGACTTTCGACGCAACTTCGGTAACTGACGTACACTCGCTCGCCAGTTGTGCCAATGATGAAAATTCAGATATGCGAAAAAGTGTAGGTGAGATAATTCCCGAAAGCTCCATCGGGTCATTCACTAGATGTCTGAGCGTTTCAACGGCCGCTCTGTCACCTTCAGTTACAATGCGTGAAGGCCTTGTAGCTGAATGTGACAGCGACGTTCTACGATATGTCTTAGAACGTCGTTCGATTTGACTTTTAAGTTCCGAGAAACTGATCTTGGTGGCATCGGCAACCAATCCTAAGTACTCCGACCTAACCAACGGAGACGGGTGCTCTATCAGCATCGTCAGTGCTGTCTCTGCAACCTTCGCTCGTTTCTCGGAAGTATCCATCTCGGAGTTTTCGAAAAGTCTTGAAAGTCGAAAACGCAAGTAAGGCTCGGCCTCCGCCACCATTTTAGGAAGAAGGTCCGGATTTTCTTTTGCAACCTCAGCAGGGTCCTTGCCCAAAGGAATTTTTGCCACGTAGATCTGAAGACTGAAGTTTTGTTCAAACTTGTAAAGTTTCTCAGCCGCGCTTTGTCCAGCCCCGTCAGCATCGAACGACAGTACAATTCGCTTAGCAAAGTTTTTAAGACGTTCAAAATGTTCGTCAGATAGGGCTGTACCACAGGTGGCAACAGCGTTTTCAACTCCAGATTGCCAAAATCCAATGACGTCAGTGTAACCTTCGCATACCACCACTTCATTTAACTGAACTATCTTGGCTCTCCCCTGATCCAACCCATATAGAACACGCCTTTTGTGGTAAAGGTAGGTTTCAGGAGAGTTCTTATATTTCGGAAGATCGTAGCTACTTTTTGTGGCTAGTTCCGGAAGTATTCGACCTCCAAACGCTACTACTCGCCCAGTGGTATCTGTAATTGGAAACATCACTCGACCTCTAAAGTGATCTCGAACGACACTACGATCGTCTCTATATCCAAGACCGACTTCAATGAAATCCTCTTCGGTAGCTCCAAGCTCCTTGCGCAGTAGATCCGGTTCCTCTGGTGCCCATCCCACTTGGAAGTGCTTGACTGCATCAAAAGACATATTCCGCGACTTCAGGTACTCCCTCGCATCTTGGCCTCTTACAGGATCTTCAAGGTTTTCACGATACCAATCCCTCGCTCTGGCAAGCAGAGCTAGGTGGACCTCTCGCTTACTCTTGGAAACACTAAAGTCTCCATGGCTCTTCGAAAGTTCAATGCCACTTCTTCTAGCTAGATGCTCCAGTGCATCTTGAAAATCTACCTTTAGGGTATTCATTACAAAGGAGATGGCGTCACCCGATGCGTGGCAGCCAAAACAGTAATATAACCCCTGCTCAGGATTGACAGACAACGAAGGAGTGCCTTCAGAGTGAAAGGGGCAGAGTCCTACGAAACGTCGTCCCACTCGACGAAGAGGAACTTGTTCACCCACCAAAGCAACAATATCGGTGGCACTAAGAACTCTCTCCTTGTCATCGTCTGAATAAGCCATCGTGCTCTGAAATCTTAGTACCTAAACAGCCATTAAAATCCAGATAGACCCAAAAGGTAATTACGTCAATGTCTGCCTCAGGCTATCGAAACACCTTGAGAACCTAGCTACAAAACCCCTAATCAAGTCCAGTTCCAAAACCTTTCCCAAGTCGACCGTGTCCGCTCGTCCACTCTCTCATCGTTTTGGAAATGCAGAAACCGCTGGCTATAAAGTCTCACCAGTTCCTGATCATTTTTCCCAGAACGCAAACGGTGGATCGAGAGATTCCCAAATACAGAGATAACATAGGAGTAGTTGAGTTACCAATACCATTATAGGGATCGAACTCTACGTACAAAAGGTGTTGCATGGAATTAAAAGATGCCGCCAACCAATTAGGCGTGCACTACCAGACTGCCTATCAGTGGGTGAGAGCAGGAAGACTCCACGCGGAGAAAATAGGCACCGTGTATAACGTGAATGAATCAGATCTACGCCGTCTAATTAACGAAAGATCCGAGCCATCACCTCCGCCCGAGATGATGCACGTCAGGGATTGGAGAGTGCAACAAGAAAAGTTGCTCAATCACCTCTTACGAGGTGAAGAGTCAGCCGCTCGAGCAAAGATTCAAAGACTTGCTGATGGGAAAGTATCTATAGTCGATATATGCGAGCAACTCCTAAGTCCCGTTCTTAAAGAGATTGGCGAACGATGGGTTAATCGGACTCTCACTATAGCCGAAGAGCATAGAGCATCGGCAATTATCGAACGTTCGCTAGCCAATCTCATGTTTAGTCCGGTGGGAAGGCCAAAAGGTGTAGTAGTGGTCGCTACGCCCCCTGGAGATGAGCACTCCCTTCCGTCCATAATGGCGACAGCAGCTCTGCGCAACAACAGGTGGATAACCCACCACCTAGGAGCTCAGATTCCCGCAGAGGACCTTGTAAAGATTTCTAAGGACGTTGGAGCAACTCTAGTCGTGTTGACTTTGACCAATCCAGAGGCGATGACGTCTGCTCAGTCAATTGAGCGCATCCTTGATCAACATAACATAGCACACCTCAGAGGAGGCATGGGGACTAAACTGCGGGATCTCTTGGAGTCCGTAGACACCCTGACCAAGAAGGATTAACACCTGAGGCGCCAATCATTTTTGATTCTTCAGTACGGC
This sequence comes from Actinomycetes bacterium, assembly GCA_021790855.1. The sequence continues at coordinate 3,153 of JAJYFP010000035.1, read as the reverse complement.
ATGAGCCGCCGCCAAACGGGCTATTGGAACGCGATACGGCGAACAACTAACGTAGTTCACTCCGGCCTTGTAAAAGGTATCGATAGAGGTTGGATCACCTCCATGTTCTCCGCACACTCCAACTTTCAGTTCAGGTTTGAGCTCACGCCCTCTCTCGATCCCCAAGCGCACAAGTTCCCCTACTCCGTCAGGATCCACCACCTTGAAAGGATTGACTTGTAGCAATCCCTGCTCGATATACGTATTCATTAACTTGCCTTCGACGTCGTCACGCGAGAACCCAAAGGTCATCTGAGTCAAGTCATTGGTTCCAAAAGAGAAAAAATCAGCGAACTCAGCGATCTCATATGCCCTTAACGCAGCTCTTGGAGTCTCAATCATAGTACCAATCGTTATGTCTAGATCCTTGACTTGAAGTTCTTCGATGGTCTCTTCGACCCAGGACCTGGCAAGTTGAAGCTCTTCTCTACTCACGACGAGTGGAATCATGATCTCAACCTTTGGTATTCCGCCATTATGAAGCAGAAGCTCAGCCGCTTGCACCAATGCTCTTACCTGCATTGCGTACAGGCCCGGCTTTAAAACTCCCAAACGCACACCACGGATACCTAACATCGGATTCACTTCGTGCCATGAGCGGGCAGCGTCCAACAAAGCTTGTTCCTGCTGAGACAGACCCTCCACCGCCTGTTTGACCAAAAGATGCTCGATGTCAGGTAAGAATTCATGAAGAGGAGGATCCAAAAGTCTAACGGTAACTGGGAGTCCATTCATAGCGCTCAGGATCTCCAAAAAATCGTCCCGCTGTGCCACCCTTAACTCTTCGAGCGCTTCTGCTTCTTCTTCATCGTTATCAGCAAGAATCATCTTACGTACAATTGGAAGTCGATCTTCTCGTAAGAACATGTGCTCGGTTCTACACAGTCCAATGCCTTCCGCCCCAAACAAAGCCGCGACGGAGGCGTCTTCTCCGTTATCAGCGTTCGCTCTAACCAAAAGGTGGGGGCGTCTAATCTCATCAGCCCACTCCAAGATCGTATTGAACTCAGAGGTTGGTTCTGCAGCACTTAATCGAACCGCTCCAAGAACCACCTCGCCAGTACTACCGTCGATAGATATAATGTCACCTTCGCTGACACTCACAGATCCAACGCTAAAGGAGTGCTCAGATATCTTTATGGCCTCGGCTCCAACTACAGCAGGTTTGCCCCATCCTCTTGCTACAACTGCCGCGTGGGAAACAAGGCCACCTCTTGCGGTTAGAACTCCTTGTGCCGCCAACATGCCTTGGACATCGTCAGGAGAGGTCTCTTTTCTGACCAATATCACCTTTTCACCGTGTTGAGCCCTAAGAACTGCGTCGTATGAAGAGAAGTAGACCTTTCCAACCGCCGCTCCTGGCGAGGCTCCAAGTCCTTTGGTTAAAACAGTGTATTTCTCGTCGGAGAACTGGGGGTGGAGGACTTGATCTAAATGGTCTCCATTTATACGAAGTACCGCCTCTTTTTTGTCCAACCTAATCCAATCGTCTGTAGCCATATCGACAGCCATCTTCAAAGCCGCCACTCCAGTTCGTTTTCCAACTCGAGTCTGGAGCATCCAGAGCTTGCCCTGTTCAATGGTAAACTCGACGTCACACATATCTCGGTAGTGACTCTCAAGACGATGAAAGATCTCAATCAGTTGGTCAAATACCGAAGGGAACCTGTCCTTTAGCGCTATCAAATGTTCTGTATTGCGTATTCCAGCTACAACATCTTCGCCTTGGGCATTGACCAAAAAATCACCGTAGACGCCCTTTTTTCCTGACGATGGGTCTCTTGTAAAACCAACACCGGTGCCAGAGTTGCTATCCCGATTTCCAAATACCATTGCTTGGATGTTCACAGCAGTACCAAGATCATCAGGGATGCTCTCGCGTTGGCGATATGCCTTGGCCCGATCACCGTTCCACGACTTAAACACGGCAGCGATAGCTCCCCTCAGCTGTTCGATTGGGTCAGCCGGGAACGCCTTGGATGTTTGTTTTGTAATAATCTCCTTGAAGATAACGATCAGAGACTTGAGTACATCGGCATCAAGTTCCGCGTCTGAAGAAGCGCCAACTTTAGCTTTTGCCTCTTCAAAGACTGTATCGAGCAAGGACGGATCAAGGTCCAGCACTATACGTGCATACATCTGGATAAAACGACGGTACGAATCATAAGCAAACCGCTCGTCCGACGTCGCCCGCGCCAGGGCTTCAACGCTCTTGTCGTTGAGACCCAAGTTCAATACCGTGTCCATCATTCCCGGCATGGAAAACTTAGCCCCAGAACGTACTGACACCAAGAGAGGATCTTTAGAATCTCCAAGCGTCCGACCCATCTTTAACTCCAGGTCTTTGAGGGCTAGATCCAACTCTTGGTCCAACGTCTCTGGCCAACCAAGCTTCAAGAAACTTCGACACGCATCCGTAGTTATAGTAAATCCATGAGGTACCGGCAACTTCAACACGGAGGTCATCTCCGCGAGGTTGGCTCCCTTGCCACCAAGAAGATCCTTCATCTCCATAGGGGCCCTTTCATGGTGGAAGTCAAAGGAATAGATAAATTTCACTCAAGCTCCTCAAAAGACAGCGCGCTGATCCACAGCTAGCCTTACAACTACTAATTCGTGAACCTCTAAATGTTATCAGAGTAGTGCATAAGTTGCGACTACTAAAAACTCTCCATATATTGCTCTGATAAATCATCCTCCAACTAGCAATAGATATGTCGCAACATACCAACGATCCATTTAAAACTCACCGCAATTTATATTTCCTACTCAAGCTTTTTGAACTACTCCATAGAACTCTTGGAGTCTGGGATTCCATCAGCAACGTTGCCCCTTCGGATTTTCAGACTCAATCCCCTCTCTGGCAACTCCTCTTATCAGCCATGCCTATGAAACACTTGTGAACACACCTCACTCAAATTCGACGAAATATCGGGTCAATCCTCAGTGACATCCACCCCGCCCTTAGGGACGAGGCTCCCAAAGTCGCTCATGCGACCCTGGTTGGTTGACGTTTCATCGGGTCGCTGTGCTGTGTCTTGTTAGACGCAGCGTGCGATATCCCTCCACGTCTAAAGACCGTATGTCCTACGGCGGTTGAGATTATATTCTTAG
>JAJYFP010000034.1 GCA_021790855.1 Actinomycetes bacterium | reverse complement strand
GACAAAGTTTTGAAGTTGTCCAGTTGCGAGTTGAGCTCCAACAACCGTTAGTTGCTGTGATAGTAAAGAAAGAGCTTTAGTCATATCATGTAAGAGTGTCGTTTGCGAGTTGGTTAGCACTACCACAACATCGTTGCCGTGGGAGTGTTCCGAGATCTCTTCAACGGTACTTGACCAATCTTGGCCGTGGACGACGAACGGCCTTAGAAAAGATCTGTTGCTAGCGAGGAGGGCCATCGCCGGCGTAGAAGCCCTGTCTCCTAGGTTGCTAATGAGATCTCCAGAGACGACTCCTACGAATCCCTCGGGCTTTGTAAGTGTTCTAACGGTTGCATAGATGCGTTCTTGGGCTTGAGCATCCGGCGGATTTACTGCGAGTAACACATAGGGGTTGATTCCGTGATCTTCGGTTGACCTACAGCTCTGGTCTAGATACTCTCCTACAAGATGCGCGATCTGCTCAGAGGTTTCTGGATGTAAAGAGAGTGCACTGTAGAACTCTGTACCAGGTGTATTAGGCATTACTGGATCTTGCTACTTTTATGAACGTTTCGGCTCTTGTGGCTCACATGATCTTTGAAGTACACGTCAACCTAAGGATTTAGACTTTCTAGACTGACCCCTCGTGTTTCGTCGAGTGAGAATGCAGCAAGTGGTATGGACGCTACGGAGATCGCAATTACCACTACAGCCGCTTCTGATACACTGAGACCAAAGGAACTTCGCGATGCCAGAACTCCAACGAGCGCGGGACCAACAACCGCACCGCTATTTGCAAACAGATTACGGACCCAACCAGATGCGCTAGCTCGAAGATGGGTTGGAAACAGCTCTGCAGTGAACGCGGAAAGTACAGGACTTACGCCTAGTCCAAAAAATGCCGCTATGAACAGGGATAGACCTAAGACGGTAAGGGTGGATGACAGGAATGTTCCCAACCCACCGACTATCCCTAGACAGAGGTATAAAAGAAGTGTTGGGCGCCTTCCGAATCTATCCATTAAAAATCCGCAGAGAAGATATCCAGGTACAGCTACAAGCGCAGCAAGAGCAAATAAGATTCCCGTGGTCGCTACTGGGATGTGTCTTTGGGTCTCAACGTAGTATGCCCACCAACCGATCGTTCCAGTAAGGGCTAGCTCTTGAAGTAGAGATACAGCCCCAATGACAAGGGTTGCTTTACGTAGAGACCTGGTCTTGAGCACCTCAAAGACTCCTTGGCGAAACGTTGTATTAGGTGCATGGGTACTGGAAGTGAGATCCCTTTCCTTTAGAAAAAGAGGACTCTCTTTCAGCTTGGGACGAAAAAGAACGGTTAAAGCGAGTGGCGGTAGTGAGATTAGGTAAAAGAGACGCCAAGTTAAGGTCGTATCGAGAAGTCCTAAAGCTAAGAGAGATCCGGCAAACACTGCTCCGAGCGGAGCTACCATTAGAAGGAGAGAAAGATATTTGCCACGCGAAACATCGGGAACGGATTCAGCTAATAGAGTTACCGCAACTCCGAACTCGCCACCAATAAAGACCTGTGACAACGCCTGGAAGGCACCATAGCTCCATATATTCCAGCTAGTTGCGGTAAGTGCTGTAGATACTGCATATCCTGCGATCGTCCAAAGAAGCAGTGATCGACGACCGTATCGATCTGAAAGTCTGACTATGAAGAAGCCCAGAAACTGACCGGCTTGAATGGGTATGTTTATAACTCCTAGCGAGGCGATTGGAGTGTGGAAGCTGCTTTGAATTTGTCTAAGAAGTAGCGCTCTGAGTTGCCCGTCGTAGCTGGCAAATAGCGCCGATGGGATCAAGAGTCCTAGGAGGACAAGACGATCCTTTTTACTCATCGGCAGTTTTTGTCTATGTGATACCACGAACTCACTCTCATAATGTTAGGTTAGCTTGCTCCCTTGTCGGCGTTTGGAATTGACTTAGGTCGTACGCCAGAACAGGGCGTCGACTTTGTTCTTCGTTAATTAGAAACTTAGAGGCAATAAAAGGTATATGAATTGCGCATGATTCTTGGTTGCCCTCCGAAAATCCTTTGTGTTGTCTAAGGATCGTGTCCTCGAAACTATCGGTCAGCGAAGTGGATCCTGAGTAGATCGCAAAGACTACCTACTTTCCAATATGAAATTTATACATGACTACGCTAGTATAAAGACAATGAGTGAAGTACGAGAGTCTCAGGAGACCTGTCCCATCAACTTTGGCGGATCGGCTCCCCGTGCGGCCGACCTTGCGGTATGCAAGTTGCTGCGCGTATCTAATGTGCAAAGGTCTAACGCTCAGGAGGAAAAGGCTCAGAGGCTTTTCAGCATAGCGATGGTTATCTCGGGACTTAGATGTATCCTTAGCTATGTAGTAGTGCCTTTCGTACTCCCGGCTCTTGGTCTTGGAGTGACCGCGGGAGTAGGTCCTGCTATTGGGATTCCAGTAGGGTTGATAGCGCTTCTTTTTGATGTTCGAGGCGTAAGACGTTTTTGGATTGCCGGACATAAGTGGAGATGGCAGATGACGGCTATATACGTGAGCGTTATGGCGTTAGTCACTTACTTGGTAGTGGAAGACTTTATACAGATTTTTAAGTAGCGGTCTTAGAACTGTTGGAACGCTTGGTCCTGCGAGAAGAGATCTCGGTTATTGAGCTACCTTTAACTCATGGATTTACATGATACTTCTTTAGCAGACGTCAGATCGCCTCAAGTTCCTCCTCCATGTGACCTTACCTTAGGTCTATCGCTGGTGGAAAAAAGTGTTGGTAGGACGACGTGGAAGATGCTGGCTGACGAGCGTTTTGCTAATCCAGCTGGCATTATTCAAGGTGGGTTTTTGGCGGCAATGATCGACTCCGCAATGGGTGCCTCAGTGATTACATACGTAGAGGATCAAAAGGTCTTTGCTACTAATACCGACTTGACTGTAAGATTTTTAAGACCTGCTCGCATTGGAGTTCAGCTTCTCTGTGAGGCGACGGTGGTCTCAGGTGGAAAGACCGTTGCATTTGTTGAGGCGAAGATCTCTGACGAACAGGATCGGCTAATCGCACTGGGTTCATCTACGTACCTGTTGTTGAAGCGAAAGTAAACCACCTTTAAAACTGCGTCCCTGTGGATGAGCTCTCGGTTGTGTTCCGATAGTTGTGCAAACTTCATTAGGTAAATGAAAAACTAGTGATCGCTTTGAGTGTCTTTCTGTGACGTGACTTAGATGCTTGTAGTTAGGTATCCACAGCCGGTGGATGAAAGATGCGTGCAACGCCCGGAGCGTTAGATGACGTCACCTATGCTTGTAGCGTACTTTGATCGTCAGAGTTGTTTTGTGCTAGTAATGCCGACTAGGTTATCTAGGTGACATATATGGCTAGTTGAGCGCGTGCCTAGCTTGAAGCAAAGAATCGAGAGATTGATTGGGGGCAGTTGATGAAAGCGACGCTTTCTGAGGGTAGGGGACAGGTTCGAGAAAGCATCAACCTAGTAGTTCGCTACCTCAAACAAGAGACTCTAACACCTCTTAAGTCAATTCTGAAGTACGTTGGTTTTGGACTTGCTGGAGCAACTCTTGTTGGTGTTGGGTCAGTACTTCTTCTTTTGGGTATTTTACGCCTTCTACAGACTGAAACTGGGTCATCGTTCACGGGCGATCTTTCGTGGCTCCCATACCTTATAACCTTGGTTGTTGGCGGCGTCATAGTTGTCGTTTCTTTGATATTGGGTCGCAAGCGAAAGACCTCAAAGCTATGACGCATATCTAGACTTTTAGTTGAATGGAGGATTACGTGTCTTCGATGGACAAAGAGAACGAAGTTACAAAGTCTCAGTTGACAGAGGCCTTTAGGTCTTTGTCAGGTGGTGCTTCAAGGGTCTCGCAGGCTGCATTACCGTCTTCTCCGAGCATCACGGCGATAGCCGTTGCCGTAGGTGTCGGGGTTATATTTGTTGTTGGTTATCTGCGCGGTCGTCGTAAAAGTTCGGTCATAGAGATCAAGAGACTGTATTAGTAAAGTAGTGATAAATGTGCTCAGAAAATACTTGCGTTCAAAGTCCAATATTGTATCGATTCGAAGGTCACTTCTTGGTTCGTCCAACCCCTATGTCGTAGTTCCTGTCGTCGGATTTCTTGTCCTGAGACGGATCTCAAGGTTTTTCAAGGAAAGAGACGACGCTCGTTCAAAGCCACTTAAGCTTAAAGTGGGTCCCGATGAGTCATTTCTCGTTACCTCACAGCTACGATCTGCGCTTAAAACGAGGTCGAAATAGATACCTACTCTAACCTTTCAAGCTCGAAAGAGACCTTCAATGAGGGTGATTTGGTTGTCATTGAAGACAAAAAGGGCAATCGTTACTTAGAGCGCGTTGAAATCGGGAAAACTCTGAATAATCATCTGGGGAAGATCGATCTCGGAGCCTTAGTGACCGCAAGTAGTGGCCATGAGTACCGTTCAGAGAGTGGGAAGGAGTTCTATGTCTATAGGCCGACTATCTCCGACTATATCTACCTTATGCCAAGAGGAGCTCAGATAATCTATCCGAAAGATCTGGGGCATATTCTTTTTCATCTAGATCTACGTCCGGGAGTCTCTGTCTTGGAGTCAGGTGTAGGTTCCGGTGCGCTCTCTTTAGGACTGTTAGCCCATGGAGCCAAAGTTGTTGGTGTCGAGATAAGAGAAGACCATCTGAACCTAGCTCGAAAGAATGTATTGAACTTCTTCGGCGAGTCCATCAAGGAGTCTTACAACCTCGTAAATACCGATATCATGACATTTGAGTCGACTGTTCGATTTGACCGTATGGTCTTAGATCTACCAGAACCTTGGTGCGTTATTGAGAGAGCACGAAGCTTGTTGCGCCAAGACGGAATACTTTGCGTCTACTTAACCAATGTAACCCAAATTATAACCCTAAACGAGGCTCTTGATAGGTATAGGTTTCATTCAAGAAGTTACGTTGAACTTCTTGAAAGGCCCTGGCACTACCGATCTATGATAGCTCGACCTGAGCATAGGATGGTAGCTCACACTGGATTTTTGATATACGCTCGACCAGGGAAAGCTATAGACTCAAAGGAGTAGCAGTTATCTATTCCGACTCCTAGTCAGCCTCGACGAAGATACACTCTCCAGGGCACTCTTCTGATGCCTCAACAACAGCTTCTTCCTGATCACTAGGTACATCAACCATCTGAGCAGACCCTCCAGGGTTACTCATTACCTCGTCCCCGTCTTTTACGTAAGCCAAACCATCGTCTAGCAGGGTGAATACTGCAGGACAGATCTCCTCGCAGAGTCCGTCACCAGTGCAGAGATCCTGATCTATCCAGACCTTCATTAAACTCCTCGCTTTTGCAGAGTGGGAAATTACAGCTAATTTGTATTACAGGCCACTCTAGTCTGAAACCATGGCAAACTAAGTTTCTAAGAATGAATTAGTTTACGTTACCTAATCGATCTCCAGAGGCTATAGCTTACTTATAAGGAGGTGATTCAGACGACTAAGTTTGATCGTGAGAATCAAGGTGGTGCTGAAATGTCTGACGCATCAGAGGCTGTGATAGGTCGACTTCAAGAAGAAGTGGCGGAGCTAAGGCAGAAGGTTCAAGACTCTCCAATAAGAGTCAGAGCTCTTGAGGAGAAGCTGCTTGAGGTTACAGGACAACTAGCCCAAGCTCAGCTCCGAAATGAAAAACTTACATTCACACTTCAACAAGCTCGAGAACATATTGCAACTCTGCGGGAAGAGGTGGAGAAGCTTACGCAACCGCCGTCTGCCTATGGAGTTTTTCTAGGCGCAAACGACGACAAAACGGTTGATGTTCATACCTCGGGACGCAAGATGAGAGTGGCTGTGCATCCTGATGTCGATGTAGAACAACTTCAAAAGGGCCAGGAGGTCGTCCTAAATGAGTCCTTTACTGTGGTCATGGCGCGTTCCCCTGAGGTGGTGGGGGAGGTAGTTGCTATTAGAGACATTCTGGAAGCTGGTAAGCGAGTTGTAATCGTTGGACGTGCAGATGAAGAGAGGGTGGCTGAGCTCGCTGGCGATCTGATAAGCGAGAAACTACGCGCGGGTGACTCAGTTCTTTTTGATTCAAGAACCGGTTTTGTAATAGAGAAACTTCCGAGACCTGAGGTCGAAGAGTTAGTTCTAGAAGAAGTTCCAGACGTTAGCTACGAAGACATTGGAGGCTTAGACACTCAAATAGAAGAGATTATGGATGCGGTTGAACTTCCATTTCTTTATCGGGAACTCTTTCATTCCTATCGACTACCGGCTCCGAAGGGTATTTTGCTCTACGGGCCCCCAGGCTGTGGAAAGACTTTGATTGCAAAAGCCGTTGCTAACTCCTTGGCGAAAAAGGTTGCCAAGGTAACTGGCAATGACTCTGTTAGAAGCTATTTCTTGAACGTTAAGGGACCGGAACTACTAAATAAATATGTTGGAGAGACAGAACGTCAGATACGACTCATCTTCCAGCGGGCGAGAGAGAAAGCTGAAGAAGGGGTACCCGTAATCGTTTTCTTTGACGAGATGGATTCACTTTTTAGAACTCGAGGTACCGGGATATCTTCAGATATGGAGTCGACGATCGTGCCGCAACTTTTAGCCGAGATAGATGGTGTCGAGACTCTCAGGAACGTGATCGTCATAGGAGCATCAAACAGAGAAGATCTAATTGATCCGGCGATACTTCGTCCGGGACGTCTTGATGTGAAGATCAAGATTGAAAGACCTGATGAGTCGTCGGCAACCCAGATCTTTGGTCGTTACTTGACAGCTGACCTACCGATTTCCCCCACTGAGATCGAATCTTTAGGTGGCGGTGATGTCAACAAGGCAGTCTCTGCAATGATCGAAAGAACGGTTGAGACGATGTATCGGACCGATGAAACGAATCGATTTTTGGAGGTCACTTACCAAAATGGAGATAAAGAGGTGCTTTACTATAAGGACTTTTCTTCTGGTGCCATGATTGAGAACATCGTACGACGAGCAAAAAAACAGGCGATCAAGAGGGAGATAGCAGGAGAGAAGGCCGGAATTCGTACGGAAGATTTGCTCTACTCTATCGCTAAAGAGTTCAAAGAGCATGAAGACCTGCCTAACACAACGAATCCAGACGACTGGGCGAAGATCTCTGGAAAGAAAGGTGAGCGAATCGTCTACATACGCACTCTGGTTACCCAAGGTAAGGAAGCTGAAGGCGGACGTGCAATTG
>JAJYFP010000033.1 GCA_021790855.1 Actinomycetes bacterium | reverse complement strand
CCTCCCGAATGTGATAGCCCGAGATAGATATGGTATTCCAGTTGGGCAGATTTTCCTTACAGTATGAGAAGATATCGGTAACGATTTTCATCGATTGACGAGGTGGATATATGTATGTACCTCTAGACACATACTCTTTCAATATATCGTTTTGGATAGTTCCACCAAGTTTTTCCGGTCTAGCGCCGGTCTCCTCTGCAACTATCTGATAAAGGAGTAAGAGAATAGAAGACGTCGCATTTATGGTCATAGACGTCGTAACCTCTTCTAGAGGAAGTCCAGAAAGAAGGAGCCTCATATCTTCTAAGGAACTGATCGCTACCCCTACGCGACCAACTTCTCCTTCTGCTCTTGGATGATCTGAGTCATAACCCATCTGAGTAGGGAGATCAAAAGCGCAGGAGAGCCCTGTTTGCCCGGCACCTAGAAGAAACTTAAATCTTTCATTCGTGGCCTCGGCCGTCCCAAATCCAGCGTACTGCCTCATTGTCCAAGGTTTTCCCCTATACATGTTCGGATAGATTCCCCTCGTGAATGGGAACTCACCGGGTTTTGACAGTTTTACCCCTGGAGTCCAGTCCGAGAGATCGCTCTCTTCATATAAAGGCTTTATCGGAATATCTGAGTCAGTGTGCACTTCATCCTTGGACATGGTAAAAGCCTACCAATTCGCAAGTACAATGCTGATTCGAGTCACAACTGGACTCTTGACTGCTTCTTTGAGAAACTCTCAAAGCCGATCAAACGTGCGCTCGAACCGGATGAGGCATGCAAAGATTGTCGTACTCGGCGATCAAGATCTGCTCGGGATCCAGTGAGCATGCTGGACAATTAGGATCTCTCTTCAGATTGAAGGTTCTAAACGTCTCGTCAAACGCCTCGTACGTCAGCAACCGTCCAGCTAAGGATTGGCCAAGGCCAAGGAGTAGTTTTATAGCTTCCATTGCCTGTATCGAGCCTACTATCCCTGGTAACACGCCCAATACTCCCGCTTCAGCACAAGAAGGCGCAAGCTCCGGTGGCGGAGGTTCCGGAACGAAACACCGGTAGCAGGGGCCAACATAGGGATGAAATACAGTTACGGATCCTTCAAATCGAAATATAGATCCGTGTACGACTGGAATGTTTGCCTTGAGCGAAGCATCGTTTACAAGGTAACGAGTGGGGAAGTTATCGGTTCCATCGACGATTACATCGTAGCCTGAGATTATCTCTTCGATATTAGAAGCCGAGAGTCGAACGTCATACGTCTTCACCTCGACATCAGGGTTCAATAGATTAATACTCATCTTGGCAGAGTCCACCTTCCTCTCCCCTACGCGATCCATATTATGAATCACCTGGCGCTGGAGGTTCGATGCGTCTACGACGTCCATATCTATTACGCCTAAGGTACCCACCCCGGCAGCCGCTAAGTACAGAGCTGCTGGGGAACCAAGTCCACCTGCACCCAGCAACAGCACCTTGGCGTTCAAGAGCTTTAGTTGACCTTCCTCTCCAACCTCTGGAAGTAAAAGATGACGACTATATCGATTGCGTTGCTGAGACGTGAGCGACTTCGGTACACTCCAACTCAGTCCATCGTCTTTCCACTTATTAAAACCTCCTAACATCGACACCACGTTGGTGTACCCAAGATCCCTAAGCGTCTTCGCTGCAAACGCCGATCTAACTCCACCAGCGCAGTATACGACTAGAGGTCGATCTTTATCAGGAACTCGGTTATCGATCTGGAGCTCCAGATTTCCTCTTGGTATAAAAACCGCCCCCGGAACGGCCCCTTGTTCAAACTCGTCAAACTCCCGAACATCGACAAAGGTCCAACCCGATCTCAAGCGTTCGGCTGCTTCTTCTGTGGCAACCTCACTTATCTGCAACTTTACTCCGTTTAGCAGATCTCTAAAACTAGCCACTTAGTCCCCTTTAAATTACGACGTTGTTAAATATTACCTTTTCTATCAACAATATAAGCTTCTGGTGAGTTTGGAAGAGACTCTAGAACAGTCTAGAAAATCTTTACGCTATCTTCAAAAGTTCTGCGAGCCAGCGTTTTAGAAGACCCCGACCGATCCGACCTAGCTGGCCTGCCGAGCGCTATCGCGCCAACGAAGCTTAACTCTTCAGGTATACCAAAGAAGGCACGTAAGTCATCCCAACCGCGGTCTATGGCAAAAAATAAGGCGCCAAGTCCCAAATTGGTAGCTGTCAGTAACGCTAGCATCACCGCAGCACCAGCATCAAAGTACCAATAAGGTACCGGCCATGACTCCTCAGATCTCCACGTCGAATAAACTTTGTCTGAAGCTTGATATCTCTTGATGTATCTATCCTTGCTTACCAATACAACAAGTACAGCTTTAGCTTCGCTCAGTCCGTAGTGACTCTTACTGTCTTCAAGCCATCTAGCTGTGGTAGCGCAAGACCAAAAGTGCTCTCGGGCAGTCTGAGACCTCGCCACGACAAACTCGACACCTTGTGCGAAGCCAGCTGACGGCCCTCGCAGAGCAACCCTCAACACCTCCTCGATGTCATTGTCAGAAATGTCCTCCTTGAGGAACGAGCGTACCATCTTCCTTCTACTAACCAAAGTCTCAAACTCCATAGCACTACTCCACCGATCAAGTCCTAAATATCTTTGTCTTTCAATGCTTTTCATAAATTTTCATGATAATATGCTCCAATACGATTCGGCAAGGAGGCCACCATGGAAGTTACAAAGGAACCGCATCTACCCATTAGACAGAGGTATAATCACCTGTCGCAGGAGTTTGAACTTGGAGCATCTCTTCGGATACTTCACTGGAGAGACCCCATCTTGGACAGCCACGGATTTGGAGTAGACTCCGAGTACGCAGAACTCTTTTGGCTGCCTACATTAGGACCATCCGTACTTTGGCTTTTACGTCGAGTCGCAACTTTCCTTATAAGTAACAACGACTCGGTCGCCATTGATAGCGAACTTCTCGGCGCAATGTTAGGTCTAAAGTTCGGGAAGGCTCGTGACTCTCTGATAGAAAAGACGATTCGCCGTTGCATATACTTCTCCGTTGCAAGACCCACAGGATCTGACTCTATAGCGTTTAAAACGTCACTTGGTCCTCTGTCACAAAGGCAACTAGAGAGACTGCCTGAACCTCTTCGGGCCCTCCACGAGAGGCACGCTCCAGTAGATTTGAGCACGAGACTTATTCGAGAAGAACTCCAAGCTAGAAAAATTGCCATGACGCTGGCTCAGATGGGAGTCTCAAACGACGAGATCCCATCTGCGCTAGAACGTCTCAACTTTGAAGGTGACTTAGCCTCCAGAGTTGCAAGCGCTCTCCCTTAGAGCAACCATCTACAGACGGTTCTAACTCCAAAACCAGTCCCACCTTTTGACAAGTACCCTTCATCGTTCTCCGACCTAGCTGGCCCGGCTATGTCGAGATGGACCCACGGAACGTCTCCTACAAACTCTTTAAGCAAAAGGCCGGCTGATAACGTACCCGCTTGACCAGCTTGACCAATATTTTTCATATCGGCAATCTCTGAATCAATGTGCTTTTTATACCTCTTTGGGAGGGGAAGCGGCCAAAGCTCCTCTCCTGCCTCAAGCGACGCCTCTCTGACCTCTGACACCAAAGAGTTGTCGTTACCCATGATTCCGCCAATCTCCGTACCTAGTGCCACCACACACGCTCCTGTCAAGGTAGCTATGTCCAAGATTTGCTCAGCTCCATCCTCGACTGCCAGTGCTAGAGCATCCGCAAGGACTAGACGTCCCTCGGCATCGGTGTTGAGCACCTCGATGGTTTTACCGAGTCGAGTTTTTAAGACGTCACCGGGCTTTTGAGCCGTTCCAGAAGGCATGTTTTCAGTAAGAGCCATGTAGCCATAGATCTCATGACGACAACCCAGAGCTGCTAGGATCGCCATCGATGCCAACACAGCCGCTGCACCTGACATATCTGTCTTCATGGTCATCATGCCGGTTCCTGACTTCAGGGATAGACCTCCCGAGTCGAAGGTGATGCCTTTACCAACAAGAGCCGTCTTTTTGGACATAGGATCAAGAGTTTTCGGCATGTAGTGTAGCCTCAGCATTCTCGGCGGCTCGTTAGAACCTTTTGCAACTCCCAAAAGGCCTCCCAGTTTCTCCTCTTCCATTTTCTTCTCGTCCCATATACGCAGCTCAAGCCCGTACTTCGCTGCAACTTCTTGGGCTATCTCGGTAAATTTACGAGGCGTCATGATGGAAGGCGGCTCATTGATTAGGTCTCGAGCCAGGGCGACGCCTTCGGCCACGATCTTTGCATTTCGTGCAGACGCTTGATAAGTTTCTACATCACCGACTGGCACGGCCAGAACTATGGACTTCAACCCACCGATCGATCCTTGACTTTGGGTTCTATAGGTTTCAAAACTGTAGGATCCCAAATATAAACCCTCAAGTAGGGCAGATAATATATCACTATTATCTGTTATAGACGTTGAAAGTGCCTCCAGGTCGAGCACGATTGAACTTTTAAACCGACCAGACTTCTTGACAAGGTTAGCGCCAAAGCGTCTTATATCATCAGGTTCAAGAGCCTCTCTTGAACCTAGGTAAGCTACGTACGCAAGCTTTCCATCTACAACAGTCGGCTGAACATCACCCAGCTTCAGTCCCTGTCGCTGTTCAGATTCATCAGTAAACCTTGCGACGTGGTTGATAGCTTCGACGTCTTCAACATCGCTTTGGTCTGAACCTTTTGACCTGACCAAAACCTCTAGCTCCAGTCTCAATTTTTCTCCCTTTCAAAAACATCTCTCGTTTTGAGAGCTTCCCCATCTTGCCATCTTGCCATAGTCCAAAGCAGATCCGAAACACGATTTAAGTATCTACCCACCTCAGTGTCTGAAGCCAGTTGAGTGAACATCACTGATGCTCTTTCCGCCCGCCGCGCGGTAACTCTCGCTATATCCAGATAAGCGGAGATGGGATTACCTCCTGGAATGACGAACTCCCGTGGCATCTCGAAAAGCGCTGAGATACGATCTATCTCTTCCTCTAGCCAGCTAACCATAGCAGTATCAACAAGGGTTTTGCCAACCACCAACTTACCGCGATTTTCAGGTTTAGTAGCCACCTCGGCCATCAACACCCAAAGATCGGTTTCTAGATGGACACAAAGTCGTACAAGATCCTCGTCGCGAGCGAACGCTCTTACTAAACCGATAGCAGCCTGAGTTTCATCAACTACGCCATTGAGTTCAACTTGAATCGAGTTCTTACTTACCCTTCCGCCAAATAGAAGGCCAGTTGAACCGTCATCACCTTTTTTTGTGTATATCTTCACCTCTGAAAGAAACTAGTAGTAACAAGGGTTGGACACTCCCCGTATTCTTGTAAGAATGAGCAAATATTTAGACATCGTTCATGACAAGATTGTCGTTTTCGACGGTGCCATGGGCTCAAACTTACAAACACTTGACCTTACCGCCGACGACTTCGGTGGCGAAACCTTAGAAGGTTGTAACGAAGCCCTCATCCTTCACTCTCCTGAGTCGGTGGCCAAGATACACGAATCTTTCTTAGCCGTAGGCTGCGATGTGATTGAGACTAATACGTTCGGAGCTTTCTCAGTAGTGCTCGCCGAGTACGGAATACAGGCTCAAACGTACGAAATTAATAAGAAGGCTGCAGAGCTCGCAGTAGACATGGCAAAGAGCTACAGTACTCCTGACAAACCTCGGTTTGTTGCTGGAAGTATTGGTCCCGGTACGAAACTACCGTCTCTTGGCCAAATTACATTTGATCAACTTGTCACGGCCTATGAAGAACAGTGTCAGGGGCTCATCGACGGCGGTGTAGACCTCTTCCTCTTCGAGACCATGTTCGACCTCCTCACTGCGAAGGCTGGAATTACAGCTGCTAGAAGAGTCATGGCTCGATCTGGCAGAGTCCTCCCCATTCAAGTCCAGGTAACTATGGAACTTACGGGGCGCATGTTACCAGGAACAGAGATATCGGCTGCTTATACAGCACTTGAAGCTATGCACCCAGATGTAATTGGCATAAACTGCGCCACTGGACCTAAGGAAATGGCCGAGCACCTCCGTTATCTTTCCGCATCATCCGAGATACCGATATCCTGCTTGCCAAACGCTGGACTCCCCTCAATTGTGGACGGGAAGATGCATTACGATCTAACGCCCAAAGAGTTGGCTGACTATCACAAACGTTACATAACAGAGTATGGCATATCGGTTGTAGGTGGATGTTGTGGTACCACTCCTGAACACCTAAAAGCTGTTATCGAAGCGATCGACAATTTAGAGCCGAAGATACGCTCAGTAAACAAAGAACCAGCACTTGCATCTTTATACAGTGCAGTACCACTGCACCAAGATCTCGCATACCTTGCGGTTGGCGAAAGAACCAATGCAAACGGATCTAAGAGATTTCGCGAAGCAATGTTGAACGAAGATTGGGATACCTGTGTCGATATGGCCCAAGAACAGGTAAAAGATGGGGCACACGTAATTGATCTCTGTGTTGATTATACGGGCTCAAATGGTGTAGAGATAATGGGAATCTTAGCTAAAAGACTAGCCACACAGTCGACGCTCCCTATAATGATCGACTCCACCGAGGCCGATGTAGTTGAAACAGCCCTAAAGTATCTCGGAGGACGAGCCGCTATCAACTCCGTCAACTTAGAGGAGGGCAGTGAAGCTGGCACCCGTTTAGACAAGTTTTTGAATCTGGCTCAACAGTACGGAGCAGCAGTCGTCTGTACGTGCATAGATGAAAATGGGCAAGCACGAACTGCACAATGGAAGGTCGATGCTGCGACCGCAATTGCCGAGCTCGCAACTACTCGGTACGGTTTAAAGTACGCGGACTTGATCTTCGATCCACTTGTCCTGCCGATATCAACCGGCATGGAGGAGTCTCGAAAAGACGGCATTGAAACCATCGAAGGAATACGACTAATCAAAGAGAGGTATCCAGATTCTTTTACTATCATAGGTCTCTCAAACATATCTTTCGGATTGAATCCTAGAGCAAGAGAGGCGCTGAACTCCATATTTTTGGACGAGTGTCGCAAAGCAGGACTAGATGCAGCCATTGCACATCCTTCGAAAATCATCCCCTTACACAGAATTCCAAAAGACGTACTAGATGTGTGTCTTGATCTGATCTATGACAGGCGCACTGAGTCCTACGACCCATTACAGAAGTTGATAGAAATCTTTAACGATCCAAGCCAAAACACGGCGGTAGATGCGGTTACTCTAGAGTCCCTTCCAATTGAAGAACGCCTCCACAAAAGAATTGTTGACGGTAATCGCAAGGGTCTTGAA
>JAJYFP010000032.1 GCA_021790855.1 Actinomycetes bacterium | reverse complement strand
GATGGGTTTACTTTTAGCACAGCCAAACCATTACCTGCCATATTGGGAGATTTTGTGTTCAGAGATGAGTGATTTAAAGACTAATATCGTTGAAGACGCCTCTGGGGACGCTGGACACTCGCAGGTGTCTTTCTACTCTTTGTTCAATTCCCTTCAGTCCGAAAAAGTCCGACAGCTTCCAGTTGGACAGCTGTTACAGTCGTTCCTAGTTTGGGTAGACTCAGACTTTAGTAGGGTCGAATTTATCGATCGCTTCCCGGGAATACTTTCCAATATAAATGAGACAATATACGATAATGAGTGTCGAACCTTTGAGTTCTGGGACTTGATTACTACCGAAGCTAACATCTACAGAGGGAGGCAAGAGTGGCAGTCTCACCTTGAATATCTAAAACAACTGTGGGGGAGTAGGAGACGCCCTATCTATCTAGGTGGTCGAGCCTTAACTAAGGGTGAGACGGAGACCGTCTTGAAGCAGCTCTCTCGTCTAAGCGACTTCATTGACACATCATTTAAACTTTTCGACCGACTTCAAGGTGGGACGTTCGCGAGCATGGCAGATGCGATCATCGAGTACATGAGAGCACTCGTTAGACCAGCAAGAGTGACGACTAAAACCCCTAGCATTCTCGATGGATTTGAAGAACTTATTGAATTCGCAAACGAGTTGAATGTACTTGACTCCCTTGCCCTCGACTCCTCTTTCGATACTCTCCAGCTACTACTACAGAACTTTCTTGAGATGCGTGTCAGAACACCGAGTAGTTCGAGACAGCTAGTTACGGTAGCTCCTTTGATGTCTACGCTTGGTACAAGCTTTGACTATCTTGTTGTCGTTGGTATGAACGATAATCTGGCGTCTCTTGGAGGTAATGCGTCATCTTCTTTTGACGACTACAGCGTTGCTACGTTGGGACTTCCGCTTTTAACTTCAAAAGAATTTGGAGATCGAGCGCTGACGCACCTAGTTATGTTAATGCGGTCGAGCAGGGGAACTCTAGTAACCTTCGATAAAACCAAAGTGAGTACTGGTGGAGAGGTTAGCGAGTCGATTTCACAACTGCTCGAAGTTCTAACCAAAACGGACGGGACAGCCAAGATCGAGTCTGCAGCTATGAAGCTGCAGACTCGTACCGAAGAGTTGCGTCAACCACTCTCAATAAAAGATTTACTGATACTCATAGACGAGGTGTCGCAACTCCTTGAGTTGGAAGCGACAAGCTTTACGTCTGAAAGACTACAGCCAGCGTTATCTAACACGCGTGAAGTTGAACGTAAATTCAAATCTAGAGAGGCAGAAGAGGGGCTTGACCTCGACTATATCGACCTGGTTGCCCTCTCAGAGGGCACACACCTTCGAGACTTTCCAATTCAGCAAGGACGAGTTAGGCTATCGCCAAGCCAACTAGAGTCCTACGTCAAGTGTCCATACGCTTTCTTTGTAAACTCAATACTAGGGGTATCATCCCCTGATCGTCCCGAAGATACACTCTATATGAGTCCACGAACTATGGGAGAGTTGATCCATGGGGTGATGGAGGAGATTCTTCGAGAAGCTAGTGACGACCAACTCGATACCGTTCACGCTATCTCTTTGGAACGCCTCTTCGAAGAATCTGATCGCCTCCTAAGGTTGAGATTCGAGGAACTCTTGAAAACTGGACGTGTGGGAAGGAGGGCCTTCGAGTCGATCAACTTCAACAAGGCAAAGGCGAACATACGTCGTCTGCTAAAGGTACTCGACTCTCAGGTATCGTTAGAAAAGGGAATGGAGTTCATAACTGAACTTCGTTTTGACGAGATTGACCTGGACAGAAGTATCAGCTCTATCAAAAACGAGCTGCCAGTCGTCTTTACAGGGAAAGTCGATCTAGTCGTGGATCAAGGTTCATGTAAAGATAGACAGCTTCTGGTCGTTGACTACAAAACTGGATCAATAGAGACCTATAGGGAGATAAGCGACAAGACCCCCACGGCAAAAGGTGACAAGTTTCAGCTGTTCATCTACGCATTAGCAGTCGCAAAGCTATTTCAAGTACCGATTGATACTATTACCACAAAGTACTGGTTTTCCTCAGTGTTTTCGGGACAAAGAGTAGTTGAGGTGAACTTTACCCCCGACTCACTGAAAGTAGCGGGCTCAGAGGTTGAAAAAGTCGTGAACTTGATACTTCAAGGAGCCTACATGGGAAGGTCTTCACCAAGACTCACTAGACATGGAAGTTGTGAGTACTGCAATCCGAAGGGGCTAAAGGACCCTTCGCTTGAAAGAGTCTGGCTATGGCACCTCTCAAATCTACTGAACGCTTCCATAGCAGTACCCAACGATTGGTTAGACAACGTGAGAGAGGCTGCAAGACAGGAGGGGAGTAGTTGATTCTTGAAGATGAGATAAGTAGAGCACGGATTAAAGACGACCTACGCACCTCTCTGTTTGTTGAGGCTGGCGCCGGTAGTGGAAAGACTACTGCACTGGTAGGTCGAGTTCTCTCTCTAGTGCTTGAGGAGGAGACAGATATACGCTCGATAGTTGCAATCACCTTCACTGAAAAAGCAGCAAATGAGCTCAGAGAACGGCTGATTTGGGAACTAAAGGCGGTCGCTAGCGACTCTAAGCCTTCTAGTAAGGTTCGACAACAACGCGCCGTTTCGTCTCTCAACGTCATAGACCAAGCACCAATAGGTACTATTCATTCGTTCTCCCGTCGTATACTTACTCGTCTCTCTTCTCTTGCCAATCTTCCTGCAGAGATTGCAGTTATGGATACAACGGAGTCTGAGATCGACTTTGAAAAGCACTGGTCCCAATTCATGGAACAGGTTCTTTCAAGAGATAGTCTAAAGAGTGTCCTTTCTATCCTACTCCATGCAAAACGCTCTGACTCCTTACGAGATCTAGCTAAGGAGATGCTCAGAAGTAAGGTCGTAATTGACAGTGTTCGTCAGTGGTGTAGTGCAAAGGGTTCTCTGTTGCAAGATGAGGAGATCGAACTAAGTCTCAACGTAGTGTTGGATATCTTCAGAAAACAGTTGTTGCAACTAAAAGAAGTCGGACGGCTATGCAAAGATCCGGAAGACTCCTTACTGGGAGCGGTTACCTCGCTTGTGCAGCGTCTTGAAGATCTACTTGACGAACCATCTAGCTTCGAAATTTTAGAGGTACTTACACGACTTCCTAATGCGAGTACCAACATCGATAGGTTTAGATTGCCGAGGAACATGGGACGCCAAAGTGCTTGGATGGGCAGCAAGAAAGAGCTCGTAGATAGCCTAAATCAGTTCGCAGACCAAATAGCAGCAGAGGTATACGAACTTATAGATACCGCTCTTCGCACTTTCATCTTCTATCTGACCGATTTTGTCATTGACTATCGAGATCAAAGACGTTCTAAGGGACGGCTCTCATTCGACGATCTCATCGACTTTAGTATCGAGCTTCTTTGTGATCCAATAGTTGGAGTTAAAGCGAGACGAGAGCTATACAACAACTTTAAAGTTGTGATGCTCGATGAGTTTCAAGATACTGACCCAGCTCAGATCTTGTTAGCCTCCTTGGTGACGACACCATATACCGAGGCGTTCGATAGAAACTGGGACGTTGCGACTCCCACAGCTGGAAGATTATTTCTTGTGGGTGACCCAAAACAGGCAATCTATAGATTCCGCGGTGCGGATCTGTCAGTATTTTATAGAGCTCAGAGGCGATTGACGGAGGTAGGCGAGTCCGTAAAACTCGTTACAAACTTTAGGAGCACCAAGGGAGTCTGCGACTTCATAAACGACATCTGCTACCCCGTCTTTCAATTTGATACGGTAGGTTCACAGACCAAGTCCTCGGTGACCTATGAACCTTTGCGTGCTGTGAGGATCTCAAGCTCAACTGGACCTTCAGGATCTTTTATTGGACGGAAGGCGCTTGGAGGTGAGAAAGACGTAAAGAAAACGCTGACAACCTCTGAAGTACGTGGTGCTGAGGCCCAAGCGACAGCTGCTGCTATTTTAAAGATCGTCGAAGAGAGATGGTCTATCCGTGAGAGCTTTACGGACGATGAACGTCCAGCGAGTTTCGGTGATATTACGGTACTTGTTCCTAAGCGCACTGCACTTTCTCAGCTTGAGGTGGCGCTCAAGAGCCTAAAGATACCTTATGTGCTTGATGTCTCTGTTGATATTCTTTCCACCCAGCTTATCCGCACTTTAATACTCACGTTATGGTCAATTTGGGACCCTGCTGACGAGGTCAATATAGTCTCAGTATTGAAGAGTTTCCTTTTCCATGTCTCGAATGAACATCTCGTTAGGCATCGCATTAAATGTCAAGGAACCTTTAGATATCTCGATAAAAGCTCCAACGTTTGCGCATGTCCGGTTGGCGAAGCGCTCTCTCAACTCGCTGCACTGCGTAGCGATCTAACGAGTGCACCGGTAAACCTATGTATAACAAAGGTGATCGATCACTTTACCCTGTTTGAGTCCACTAAAAGGCTTGAAGACTGGCAGACTCAGTGGAAGAGACTTGAGTGGTTTATAGATCAGGCGGTCTATTGGACCTCGACGACTTCAGACAGTCTAGGTGCTTTCTTACGTTACATCCAAAGACTGCTATCATCGAAGAACTACATTTTAGATAAAGCAGTAAAACACGTGGGAGATGATGCAGTAACCATATCAACGATTCATGGAGCCAAGGGACTTGAGTATCCAATCTGTATAGTTTCAGCGATGTCAACGTCGATCGTGGGTTCGAACAACGCCGATACAGAAGTGCTTTTAGATAGCGATCATCAGATCGAGTATAAGTTCATGGGTCAAAGATCAAAGGGATACACGAGCTATCTAGAGAGACAAAAGAACGAAGATTTACTAGAGGCGCAGCGTTTGCTCTATGTTGCGTTTACTCGTGCGAGAGATCACCTGGTAGTGTCGCTCTTTAGAGACTACCAGGTAGATTTAGATAGTCTTCCATCGAAAGTTACATACGCTCAACTAGTATCCGCTTCTGTCAAAGAGCTTTCTGTGTTTGAAGATACCCCTGATCTTTTTGAGAACTTAGATACGATACGCAAGTATGCAGAACGTACTAGAGAGGTAAGGAGTGATGCTCAGTACCTCTCAAATGCGCACCGTCTCCAAGTTCGCGATAGCGATCGTGTCCATGAACTCATCTCGGAGTATGAAGATAACATCTTCAACCTCGCAAAAAACTATAAGGCTGTGATAGAACCTATAGGCGTCACGAGTGCATCAAAAAACGTGACTCGCTACCTAGGGGATGACTTTGAACGCTCGGGTGGAGAGGTGGAAGGTGGTGAAGTTCCTGATCTCCAGAGCCTCAATCGACCAGGTAAAATCGGATCTGCTCTTCACTATCTCTTGAAACTTATCGACTTAAATGATGTGACAGACCTCCCTGCAGTAGCTGAAGTTGTCTGTAAGCAGTACGGTTGTCTAGAGTACTTTAACGAGGTCGTATCTATGGCGACAGCCGCCATGACCTGTACCACCGTTCGTAAGGCCCTAGATTGTGGAGCAAAAATTAACAAAGAGGTCTTTGTCTCTAGGATCTCTGACGAATCAAGAAGATGGTTCGAGGGTTTTATAGATCTTTTAATTGAGTATGAAGACCATGTAGAGATAGTTGACTTCAAATCAGCCGCTGTTTTACCTAAAGGTAGGGGAAGTAGTTTCCCGAGGTATAGCTATCAGCTAGCTCTGTATGGATGGACCCTAGGTAGCACTTACAGCAAAGTAGTACGCGGAAAAATCATCTACCTTGCGCCAGAAGGTGCAAAGGAAGTGGACGTCGATATTGAAAGTGCTTTAAAAAGACTCGAATAGACTATCTATGAGATGGCTTCAGAACTACGACAGTGACGTGACCTAGGAAGATTACGGTAGGCTTGCATCTTGGGTGAAATATGCGGAGGCTACCGACGGTCCCAAGAGATGTGAGAACATCAGGGTCGATAGCGAGCTAAATTTTCGTGTCTAAAGCTTTGGAGAGAGGTCATACAACCCCCTCCTAAGTTACCGTGTTACCATTGATTTAACGGAGGAGAATACTTGCTGCGAGCGGTCGGAGTCGAACTAAGAATTGGCCCGAGACTTCTTTTAGAGGAGACAACCTTCACACTGAACGTAGGCGACAGAATGGGACTAGTGGGTCGCAACGGCGCAGGAAAGACCACTTTGCTCAAGGCACTTGCCGGTGAGACTCAACTTGCCAAAGGAGAGGTTACCTCTAACGGATCGATCGGATATCTACCGCAAGATCCACGGTCGGTTGACTTAGAGCAGGATACATTTGAGCGGGTACTCTCTGGCAGGGGTCTTTCAGATTTGAAGCGAGAGTTAGTTTTGGCTACTCACAAGATGTCTAGCAAAGACGAACATACGGCTGCACATGGGACAAAACTCTATGGAGAGCTAGAACACCGTTTTTCCTCTCTAGGTGGATATTCAGCAGAGGCAGAGGCTGAGGCCATATGTCTATCGCTTGGGATCCCTTCAAGACTGTTTCAGTCACCGTTGGGGAACCTTTCGGGTGGTCAAAGACGGAGAATAGAACTTGCTCGGATCCTCTTTTCAAATGCAACAACCCTGCTTTTGGATGAACCGACAAACCATCTTGATGCCGACTCGATTCAGTGGCTAAAGGGTTACCTTCGTACGCACAAAAGCGGATTAATTGTGATCTCTCACGACGTAGAGTTGCTTCGTGATGTAGTTAATCGAGTTTCGTACTTAGATGCGAACACATCTAAGTTAGATATGTATCATCTAGGTTACGATAGATACTTGACGGCTAGGGCACAGAGCGAAGATCGCTCTAGAAAAGAAAGAGAACGTGCAGAGAACGAAGTTAATAGACTGAGCCAACAGGCTGACAAGATGCGCGGATCCACCTCGAAGCGTGCTCGTAAAGCTAAGGTACTCGATGCCCGTGCTTCAAAGATAGAAGGGTCGATCCAACAGGTGAGGGTCAAAGACAAAGTCGCTAAAATGCGTTTCCCAGAGCCTGCTTACTGTGGTAGAACTCCGCTTCAGGGAATGTTCTTAAGTAAAACCTATGGCTCCCTAGAGGTTTTTATGGGTATTGATCTAGCTATCGACCGCGGATCAAAGGTCGTCATCCTTGGTCTAAACGGTGCTGGAAAGACAACTTTACTAAAGGTTCTTGCTGGGGTTGAACCTTCCGATACAGGAGAGATAAAACTAGGCCACGGGGCACTTGTAGGTTACTATGCTCAAGAACACGAGACTTTAGATCACGAAGAAACCGTCTATCGTTTCTTGCGATCAAAAGCTCCAGGTTCAATGGAAGATAGAGATCTCAGGTCTTTGTTGGGAAGTTTTCTCTTTACCTCTGAGATGATGGCTCAGAAGATCGGGACTCTTTCTGGAGGAGAGAAAACTAGACTAGCTCTGGCTGCC
>JAJYFP010000031.1 GCA_021790855.1 Actinomycetes bacterium | reverse complement strand
AAGACCATTTTCAGCGCAGTTTATAGGCATTTCCTAGCCTTCCATAGCAAGGACCACACAAGGAGAAACAGTTTGACAACCCTATTTACACCGCAAGACCAGGCAAAGTTTTCACGATTTCACCTTCGATCTATCCTCACGACGGGCATGGGGGTATTCGCTGACGGGTACGATCTCTCATCGATAAGCGTCGTACTCCCACTGATACTGACTAGCTTTGGCATCAAGAAGTTAGACGGCCTTGAGACGTCCCTGTTGACCGGATCGGCCCTCGCAGGTGCTGCTATCGGAGCCCTTGTATTCGGTCAGTTAGCCAACAAAGGCAGAAAGCGCTACTACGGAATCGACGTTACATTGATGGCGGTTGCGGGCCTTGCCCAAGCCTTTGTTCCAAACGTCATGACCCTTATCGCAGTACGATTCATCTTGGGCCTTGGTGTCGGTGCAGACTACACCTTATCTCCGATGATCATGGGCGAGCACGCCAACGCTAAAGACCGCGGTAAGTCAATGGCACTAGGTTTCGGTGTCACTTGGGTGATAGGGGCTGCTGTATCTGCGCTACTAGACCTCTCTCTTACGACGATGGGAGCTAGCCCCGACATTGTTTGGCGCGTCGTACTTGGGGTAAGCGCAGTTTTCCCCGCGTCAGTAATCTACCTAAGACGAAAGATGCCTGAAACAACGAGGTATCTCGCTCGTATAGCAGGCGACAGTAGGTCAGCAACAAAGATCATCTCCGAGATCGACAGTGTCCAAGAAGTCAAAACTACCGAACAAACCATAAAAGATGACAACGACATCTCCTACTACATTCGCCGAAACTGGAAGCGGTTCTTCGCTCCAATCGTGCTTTGGTTTCTCTTCGACATCGTGGCTTACTCGGGAATTTTGTTTGGACCTTCTCTAATCGCCAAGGGGATAGGTATGAGCGCTGTCAGTTTCAGCCTCCTAAATACCTTCCTATTTACCATTCCAGGTGCTCTCATTGGGATCTCCGTCCTTGATCGCATAGGTCGGCGCCCAATACAGATCGTTGGATTTCTAGGGATGGCGGGTGGTCTCTTGGCGTTTGGACTTTACTCCCACTCAAGTACAGCTATGGTTCCAGCCACAGGATTACTACTATATGGAATGCAGAACCTGTTCTCACAGGGTGGTCCTGGGTCAGTTAGTGCCTCAGGGTTACTCGGCGTGGAACTCACTCCTACCAAGGCTAGAGGGTTTGTGCAGGGTCTCACAGTCGCTGGAGGACGAGTCGGGGCCACGATCGCAGCCTTTGTATTTCCAGCTCTGTTCAAGGCCTACGGAGAGTCGTTTGCGATCTACTTCCTCGCAGCTATTGCAGCTTTAGCAGCTGTCCTGACCCTTATTCTCGTACCTGAAACTAAAGGGCTATCCCTTGAGGAGAGTTCTATGGACGTCATCGTCATAGATGGAACACAAGTTCCATCCTTTATTGAGCCATAGATCAAAGCCCTAAACCTAAAAGTAGAAGGAGTCTCACGACTCCTTCTACTTTTTTTCACTCCAAATCATTGAGCTATCGGTTTTAGTCCCACCAAATGTCGTGGTGTAAGACTGCCTTTCCTATAAGTCCCAACTGTACTTGCGTACTTCCTTCCACAATTGTGAGCTGTTTTGCATCTCTATAGTAGAGCTCCGTTGGATGGTCCTCCATATACCCAGCAGCACCGAGAAGCTGTACAGCTAGAGAAGATGCCTTCACCGCCAGCTCAGTAGCGTAGTACTTGGACATCGATAGATAAGGAACCCACTCCTTGGTAAACTTTCCTTGATCAGCCAGCCACGCTGCCCGATAGGTAAGGAGACGTGCAGCTTCGATCTCTGTAGCCATCTTTGCTATCTCCCATTGAATCCCTTGGAAGTCAGCTACCGTCTGGTTGAAGGCCTCTCGAGCTTTGACATACTCTACTGCATACATCAACGCACCCTCTGCCAATCCAACTCCGCGCGCAGCTACGATGGGCCTCATCGCGTTCAGGCCCAGCATGGCCAGACGGAAACCTCCCACCTCGCCTATCACGTTCTCGGGCGGGAGATGAACATCGTCTAGGTGAAGTTCTCCAGTATCGATTCCATGCACTCCCATCTTCTTGTCGACCCTTGGAACGCTAACCCCATCAAAACCTCGCTCCACTATGAAGGCGGTAATCGAAGAGTGATCCCGTGAGCTAGGATCACCCGTCTTTGCAAACACCGTGTACCAGTCCGCTTGAACCACGCCAGATATCCAACACTTCGTACCTGAAAGTATCCATCCACCAGGAACTTTAGGGTCGGGCACCGCTCTTGTTCGCATGCCAGCCACGTCAGAGCCTGCCTGAGGCTCTGAAAGTGCGAATGAAGCCCGCTGAGTACCGTTAGCGATCGGCGGTAGGTACTTCACTTTTTGATCTTCTGATCCAGCGATCATAATTGGTCCAGTTGGGAGCCGCGTCAGTAGAAGCATAAGGGCTATCGTATTTGAGTACTTAGCCACCTCCTCAATGGCTATCGCAAGTCCAAGGATCCCAGCACCGGAACCACCGTAGGCCTCTGGAATACAAAGTCCGAGCATCTGGGAGTTCTTTAGAAGATCAAAGATATCTTGCGGATACTCACCAGAACTGTCAATCTCCCGGGCTCTTGGAGCCACCTTCTCTTGAGATAGCTTCCTCATCGTCAGCTGAAGCTCAAGCAGTTCCTCACTAAGATCGAAGTTCACGTCACACCTCATCTATTGGTCAAAAATACGTAATGACCATGATAGCTAACGTCACCATCGTTGACTAAGTCAGGGCTGCCAATCCATAGCCAAAGACCGCTTCAACTCCTCGCCTAGGTAAGCAGAAGCCTCATAGTGTTCGTGAGCTACCTTGAGCAAGACTGGAGAGTTGACAAAGTGTTCAAACGTTTGTTCACCAAGATCAAACTTCAAGTAGTGAACCGAAGGTGTTACGTCAGCTCGAGTCAGCTGAGATGCATGACCGGCCTCAGGGTAAGACTGAAAACTACCCGACGAAGTAACGATCCAAAGGCAGCTCTCAACTCCAGTTAGTACCGGCAGCCAGTACATAAGTTCAGACTTGGAAGTCAGTTCTATGAACAAGGTTCCAACGAGTTGACCCGGCTTAGGGATAAGGTTCTCATACGCCGAGATCTCTGCTTTTATCTGTTCGTCGGAGATCATTCTCTCCGCACGAGCCATCTCTTGTATCTGATACTTTACCGACTTTTTATTCTCAAACGTTAAAGACATGATCTCACCTAGAGCAACTCTTCGTAGACGTCTATACTCGATCATCTCCGACTTTATCTGCTCACGATGACGTTCGTAGGTCCTAAGGTCTTCGATCTCGTCTAACTCGATCATATTATTTAACATCTAGTTGATCCTTCCTGCTAATAGGACTTCCACAAAGATCTCCCATAAGAACTGCGGTCACTACTCCTGAGGGAGACCGTATCCGCGAGCTAAAACTGTAAGAGGGTGCTCAGCTTTTTGAAGTGTCTCCTCATAGATGGCGGTATTGGCTAGATGACAGTCCCCAACAAAGACGTTAGAGCCCGTCTTTTTGAGAGCCGAACCCAAGGCTTTAGAGATCTTCTTCGAGGAGTCATAGTTTTCACTTCGATATCCCCACGTGCCGTCAATTCCAGAGCATTTAGCAACGAGTTTTACCTTCGTCCCCATAAGTTTGATCAAGTCCCTACCTTTGATCCCCACATTCTGAGCTTGAAGATGACAAGCTGAATGATAAGTGACCTCTAAGGGTACGTCGCCAGTGAAGTCCGTACGTAAACCACCTTTTTGTCTATGAACCATAAAAAGATACTCACATGCGTCATAGGTCCTCGCACTCACCTGTTTTGCTTCTTCACCCTCTAGATAGATCGGATAGTCTTTCTTCACTACATATGCGCATGTTGGTTGAGCGATAACGATATCTCTATCCTCATCTATAACCTCTTTAAGTGCGGCTACGTTTCTCTTAGCCACCTTTTTAAACTCGTCGATATTTCCCTCATGAAGCCACGGGGCACCGCAACACCTCACCCCTTTTGGCACCGAACATTCAACTCCGTTATGCTCATAGACCTGCACTAGGTCTTTCCCAATCTCCGGAGCCATGTAATCGATAAAACACGTCGGATAAACACTAACTTTCGCTCTTCGATTTTCAATAAAAGGTCTCATCCTGGTGTTGAACCACTGCTTAAAACGAACCTTGGCATACGGAGGCAGTAGACGTTTTGAAGACACACCGCCAAAACGCTCCATAGACTTCCTAACCAAACCACTGTTGTCACCTATCAATTTGTTGGCGATAGGAGCTAGAGCAGAAGAGACCGTTCCAATAAGGTCGGTCCTCGCCATAACCTGATCAGTTACGTACTCAAGTGGCGGCTTCTTTCCGTTTTTTGTCTTTATTGCATTAGCTCTCATCATCAGGCGAGGAAAGTCTAAGTTCCACTCATGAGGAGGTATGTAAGGACACTTGACGTAGCATATTTTACACTGAAAACACTCATCTACGACCGCATCTTGTTGAGCGTTAGTTAGTCTCCCAACATCACCGTCATAAGAGTCCACCGCGTCGAAGAGCAACGGGAACGACCCGCAGTAGTGCAGACACATCCTGCAACCATGACAGAGATCAAAGACTCGAGTTAGTTCTTCTCTTAGATCACTCTCGATTAAGTAGTTCGGGTTGTATGGATCGTAAGTAGTTGTCATAGCATCCTTCAATCTCTTCAATTTAGAGGCGATGCATGGATACTAAGCTCCACACACCGCCCGAGCGAACTGCCTGTTTGATTAGACTTTATTAACCCAACGATTCAAGCCCTTGCGTGAATCGGCCAGCGTGGCTCTTCTCCGCCCTAGCAAGGGTCTCAAGCCAGTCGGCTACCTCGTCAAAACCCTCTTCCCGAGCGGTCTTAGCAAAGCCTGGGTACATCTCGGTGTACTCATAGGTCTCACCCTCGATAGCAGACTTCAAGTTGTCCTCCGTTGGTCCAACAGGAGCACCAGTCACTGGATCTCCAACTTCAGCCAAAAAGTCAAAGTGTCCAAACGCGTGGCCTGTCTCACCTTCGGCTACCGATCGAAATAGAGCAGCAACGTCTGGATATCCTTCAACATCAGCTTTTTGAGCAAAGTAAAGGTAGCGGCGGTTGGCTTGGCTCTCGCCGGCAAACGCCTCTTTTAGGTTTTCAAATGTCTTTGAGTTCTTCAGTTCTGCCATTTATTCTCCTTAGGCTTAGACAACTAACCAATATGCACCTTTTCACTGCTTTCAACTACAGAGTCACCGCCGTTGGTACGACACTTTACACAGGTGCCTCTAAATACAACTTCAGCCTTAGACACACTGAACATCTCATCTGGCACCTGAAGCTTCAAGTCTCGACTCATGGACAGTTGAAAGTCTCTAACCTTGCCGCAAGAGACACATACAAGGTGATGGTGCTCAGAATCAACGTTTGGATCGAAACGAGATGAACCCATCCCAAGGTCAAGGCACTGAACTTCACCCATCTCTTCAAGCTCCTTCAAAGTCATATACACGGTCTTCAAAGAGACCGTAGGCATATCTTTAACGAGATCAAGATAGATGCTCTCTGCAGTTGGATGTGAGGAGTTACCTTCAAGAAGTTCAAAGATTCTTCGCCTTTGAGGTGTCACCTTTCGCCCCGAGGCTCTAAAGAGATCGCATAACTTATCAGGACTTCTCACAACGATCATTATAACAGTAAAAGATTACTACTTGACAATCATTTACTATTAGCCTAAAAAGGTCACAGGCTATAGTCGACAAAAATAGAAGTAGTTTTTATCTGTGGTTAATCATTCAATATACAGCCAGTGGGACGAAACTGTTGATGGTAAGTTACCTTTCGATGTCGCAGTCGTCGGTGCTGGTTCAACTGGAGCTGGAGTAGCCCTTGACGCAGCGTCTCGAGGACTTTCCGTGGTACTTGTAGACAGGTCCGACGTGGCTGCAGGAACGTCTTCCTCATC
The DNA here is from genome assembly GCA_021790855.1 of Actinomycetes bacterium. Next base: position 1,444 of record JAJYFP010000031.1, on the reverse strand, counting down.
GTCTCGTCTCATACATGGAGGACTCAGGTACCTTGAAAGCGGCGAGGTCTCCCTAGTAGCCGAAGCTCTGAGAGAACGCTCCATACTACAACGGATCGCTCCTCACCTAGTCTCCCCTCTCGGCTTCACTATCCCCATCAACTCAGCGTCCTCATCGTTTGCCTTTGCAAAGCGTCACCTATACTCCATGACACTTTGGGGGTATGACATAGCCGGATCTTTACGATCAGCCCCGCGACATAAGGTTCTCTCGAATAAGCAGGTGGTAGAGAATCTTCCAAAGATTCGCACTGAACATCTTCACGGTGGACTTCTATACCCTGACTCTTTGACTGACGACGCACGTCTAGTAAATACCGTAGTTCGAACGGCCATGAGAGCCTATGGAGCTAAGGTCTTAACCTACCTGGAAGTCGTAGGGATAGATACATTACCAGGTGGTTCAACGCTTCACCTTCGATCAACACTTGATCCCAGTCACAACCACACCATTGACGCAAAAGTCGTAGTCGTTGCGGCAGGCGTCTCCAATCAACGACTCGGACACCTCTTTGAAAAGCCGCCCGACTTCGAGATCCTTCCAGCCAAAGGTGTGCACTTAGCTGTCGATAGAGGTGTGCTTCCCTTAAAAAGCGCTGCCGCTATCGATCTACGCTCGGATGGACGAAGGGTCTTTGTCGTACCGTGGGGTCGATACACCTACTTTGGAACCACGGACACACCCTACCGTGGTGACGTAACCACACCAGATATAGATCAAAAAGACGTGCAGTACCTTCTAAATGGAGTCAATGAAGTATTTTCCACAGATATCCAGATAGTTCACGTTACGGGCGGGTGGTCTGGACTACGCCCATTGGTGAAGGACAAAAGCAAAGAGGATCTTGAAGAGGTCTCAAGAAAACACTCAGTTTCACGACAAAAAAACGTGATCTTCGTCGCTGGTGGGAAACTCACAACATATAGAGAGATGGCCGAACAAGTAACCAACCTTATATGTGATGTACTCTCCGTCTCAAAGAAGTCAGATACGAAAAACATCCCTCTGCTCGGTTCGGTGTATAAGCATCAGTTAGATGAACTTCATCGACGCGTCCATGGGACAGTATCCAAGGTCTCCACCTCTTTGGAGGAGCAGTCAAAAATTACACAGCACCTCATCGGTAGATACGGTGCGGAAGCTGTTAAAGTAAGTGATTTTATCGCCCAAAGGGGCCCTCAAGGGACTTACGATCTATCCAAGGTCGGTGAACTCTACGAGGGAGAGATAGAGTACATGGTTAAAGAAGAAGGTGCCCGTACTCTATCAGACCTGCTACTAAGGCGTTCTCGCATCGCTACCTTGGACACCTCGGTGGCGACCGAGATCGCATTATCTGGTGCCCAAAGCTTAAGTAGTTCACTCAATCTAAGTAGTGCCGAGTTCCAAAGGCAACTCAACACA
>JAJYFP010000030.1 GCA_021790855.1 Actinomycetes bacterium | reverse complement strand
CTGTTCGCCGTCTCCTTCTTCATGAGCCACGGCTTCTGCTTCAGATGGATCGAACCTTGATCCCAAAGGGGATATCTGCTCCAGTCCCTCTTTGGAAAGCGTCTCGACCAGCGCAGAACCTATCTGCTCCACGTAAGAGGGCGACTCGAACTCGCCTTCTCGGATGTGGGTTCTCGCAAGTTCCAACGTATCTAGAGCAGGAAGGAGCTTCTTGATCAAGTCTTCATTGGCTCGTTCAATCGTATCGACTCTTTGCTTGTCTACTCGCTTCTTGAAGTTATCAAAGTCCGCCTTGAGTCTCTGTAGAGCCTCAAGAAACTCGTCTCTTTCCTTCTTCAGTAGCTCGAATTCAATATCAATATCAGCGCTACCGTCATCGATAGACTCCTCTTGTAAGGAGGAAGAGTTTTCATCCGTCCCTTCCTCCCCTTCAAGATTTTCGCCAGCTTCGGAGATCAACGGATGCTCTAGCGTGTCTTCCTCATCACGAAGGTTATCGGTACTATCTTCCCTACTCACTAGCTCTCCTTATTGGGCTCATCAACGATCTCAGCATCTACAATCTCGTCATCGGAAGAGCTTGTTGCTCCTGAAGATCCCATATCTGAACTCGAAGCAGACTTAGCTGCCTCTTCATAAAGCTTCTGTGTGAAACTTTGGCTAGCTGACATCAAGGCGTCAGTAGCAGACTTAATTTTGCCGATATCATCACCAGCTATTGCGGTCTTTAGCTCAGCCAAAGATGACTCAACGGATTCCTTTTCCGGCCCGCTCAGGTTCTCGCCTTGCTCCTTGACCAACTGCTCGGTGCGATACACCAAGGTGTCTGCATTGTTTCTAACCTCAGCCTCTTCACGACGTGCTTTATCATCAGCCTCGTGAGCCTCCGCATCTTTTACCATACGCTCGATGTCATCTTTAGAGAGACTTGTCGATCCGGTAATAGTGATCGACTGCTCTTTTGAGGTGGCTCTGTCTTTCGCGGACACGTGCACGATTCCATTAGCATCGATATCAAAGGTGACCTCAATCTGGGGAATTCCTCTTGGTGCTGGTGGAAGCCCTACAAGCTGGAAGCGACCGAGAGTTTTGTTATACATTGCCATCTCTCGTTCGCCCTGAAGGACATGTATCTCAACGGAAGGTTGATTGTCGTCGGCTGTCGTAAAGACCTGAGTTCTCTGTGTCGGAATCGTGGTGTTGCGCTCTATTAACTTCGTCATCACACCGCCTTTTGTCTCAATTCCTAAAGAGAGAGGAGTTACATCGAGAAGAAGAACGTCTTTTACTTCGCCTTTCAAGACACCAGCTTGGATAGCTGCTCCTACGGCAACGACTTCGTCTGGGTTCACACCCTTATGTGGCTCTTTGCCAGTAAGAGACACTACGAGGTCATGGATAGCAGGCATACGAGTTGATCCACCCACCATGACAACGTGATCAATTTTGTCAGTTGTTAGTCCCGCGTCCCTAATCGCTTGCTCAAAGGGGCCCTTGCAAGCATCAGCAAGGTCCTGAGTAAGTTCTTGGAACTTCGCTCTCGTAAGTTTGATATCAAGGTGTTTGGGTCCCTCGGCTGTGGCTGTAATGAAAGGAAGATTTATCGTTGTCTCCATCATCGCAGAAAGTTCAATCTTGGCCTTTTCGGCGGCTTCTTTGAGCCTTTGCATAGCCATCTTGTCTCCAGAGAGATCCACACCCTCTGTGCCTTTGAAACTTTTGACTAACCAATCGATAACTCTTTGATCCCAATCATCACCACCAAGATGTGTGTTTCCAGAGGTCGACTTGACTTCAAAGACTCCGTCACCGATCTCTAGAACGGAAACATCAAAGGTGCCGCCACCGAGATCAAAGACAAGAACAGTCTGGTCTGCGCCTTCTTTATCCAGGCCGTACGAGAGAGCTGCAGCAGTAGGTTCGTTGATGATCCTAAGCACCTCAAGGCCCGCAATCTGTCCAGCCTCTTTAGTTGCGGTCCTCTGTGCATCGTCAAAGTACGCTGGAACAGTGATAACCGCTTGAGTCACGGTATCTCCCAGATAAGCCTCGGCATCCCTTTTTAACTTCGACAAGACTCTGGCACTTATCTCCTGTGGCGTATACTTCTTTCCGTCGATATCTATCGACCAAGAGGTTCCCATATGACGCTTCACAGACCGTATCGTACGATCTGGATTAGTAATCGACTGTCTCTTGGCAACCTCGCCTACCAAGATTTCACCATTCTTTGCAAACGCTACAACAGAAGGCGTAGTCCTTCCACCTTCCGCGTTCGGGATGACTACTGGATCACCCGCTTCTAGAACAGATACCACAGAGTTAGTGGTTCCAAGATCTATACCTACTGCCTTAGGCATGTACGCCTCCTATTTTTTATACACTTTAACTTAACCAAATAATATAACCTGAGTCAGTTTATATCAGCTTTACGTATGACTCAACACTCACAACACAACATTATTCCTATATTCTTAGACTGAACTGAAAAGTTGAGTCATGTTCACTCAGGATTATGTCGAGTGCAGAGACTTCCCAGATTGGTCCTGAGCACAATTCCCACTATTGTTTTGACGTGGCAACTTTGATACTTTTACGACACGGTCAAAGCACCTGGAACCTTGAGAACCGGTTCACGGGATGGGTTGACGTTGACCTCACTGACCAAGGAATAAGAGAGGCTGTAGCAGCAGGAAAACTCCTATCCCAAGCTGGACTACTTCCAACTGTCGCCTTCACCTCGGTTCTGAAGCGAGCAGTAAAGACTCTAGATCTGGCTCTCTACGAGATGGAACTAAGTTGGATACCTGTAGAAAAGTCTTGGCGTTTGAATGAACGGCACTATGGATCGTTACAAGGTCTCAATAAGGCCGAAACAGCTCAGCTCTACGGAGACGATCAAGTGAAACTGTGGCGACGATCGTTCGACACACCACCTCCCCCGCTACATCCTAACGATATGGTGGATCTCTTTGAAGATCTTCGGTATCGAAAAGTTGCAAGAGAACTACTACCTGCGACAGAGTGCCTAAAAGACGTCTTAGAAAGAATGATGCCCTTTTGGTATGATGAGTTAGTGCCACGCTTAATTGAAGCGGAGACCGTACTGGTCTCCGCTCACGGAAATTCTCTAAGAGCGCTAATTAAGCACTTGGAGAACGTATCAGACAACGAGATCGTAAAGTACGAAATACCAAATGGTGAGCCCATCGTTTACCAACTCGATAAACACCTAGGTGTTGAGTCGAAACACATTCTTAGACTCTGACTCGGTTACGAGTAAACGCCTCAGAGTCAGAGACCTTCATAGCGCTTAATGAAGCTACCCTTAACTTTGAAAGAGCATAAGCGTCCATAGCATCGTTAGACTCACCTATGTGAAAAGTAATATAGTGAAGGCATTTTTAGGCATAACGGCTGCAGCAACAACGCTAAGTGCTTGCCACTACACCAATGGAGAGTACGGTCCCGCTGGGGCCGCTCCCGTGGTAGTGCCTGGATCTTCTAACGGTAAGGCCACTTATAAGGGGGGGTACTCAGGTACGAATACTCACCTTCTACAAGGATCTCCACAAGGATCTAATCCTTCTTTAGACAGTGGAGCAGGTTTTGCTGTACAAAACTACCCCTCGACAACGCTTCCCGGATGGATTCAGGGTCATCCACCAGGTCCTGCCGTGCTTTCATATCGCAACTCGCCATTCGGACAAATCCTTACGACTAGTACAGGTAAGACACTTTACATAAGGTTGGGAGATCAATATCGACAGTCATTTTGTTCGAACATCTGTGCTAGAGCCTTTCCACCATATCTTACAAATGGTGCACCGCAAGCCTCCGGAGGAGTCCTCGCCGCCTACATTGGAGTACTAGAAGCAGACATCTCAGGGCAAAGAGAGCAGGTCGCCTACGGACAGCACCCTTTATACACCTACTCCGGAGATACCGGTCCCGGTCAGTATCGAGCCGAGGGCAAAGGAGGAATATGGTACGTGATAAATGTTGACGGTCTACCGGTAAAGGCGCCGGTGACACAAAGCACTACAACAACTATACCAAAAGGGTAAGGCCCTTTCGGTTTAAACGCCAACTCTTTAGAAGAGCATCCTAAAGGGTCATCTAAATCCGTAGTAGGGAGTACCCAAGTTGGGTAACCACTAAAATACAAAGTATAAAAGCATACTCGACCTCGAAAGATACCAAAAACCTCTGCGTTGCGCTCGTAACCGGTTCTACGTCAGGGATCGGTGCGGCAATCGCACGACGCATGTCGGCGGACGGCATGATCGCCGTCGTGCATTCACGTTCCAGCCGTGACGCCGGACTCCGTCTGGCCCATGAACTCGGTAGTACATACGAACAGGCAGACCTCGCCGATGAGATTGAATGCAAGGCGCTCATCGATGCCGTCATAAGTACTTACGGACGTCTCGACGTGCTGGTTAATAACGCGGGGATCAGCTGGCCCATCCCTCACGACAACCTCGAAACCGTTACTGCGTCGGTGTGGCGGCGCCTCCTAGACGTCAACCTCATAGCGCCGTGGCTCCTCACTTCCAACGCGCTGGCAGCTCTGCGTACTTCTACGAAACCAGGAGGGGGTGCAGTGATCAACATAACTAGCCATGCCGGCGTACACCCTAAGGGATCGTCTATCCCATATGCCGCCAGCAAAGCAGCACTAAATCATACTACCAAGTTGCTCGCTGCCGCCCTCGGGCCTGTCGTCCGCGTTAACGCTATTGCCCCCGGTCTCGTCGACACCCCGATGACAGCTGATTGGACCGAAACGAAACGTTTCTGGCGCGAGAACGCGCCCATGGGTCGTGCCGCACAACCCGATGATGTCGCCGACATCGTGTCAGCACTCGTCGCAAACACCTACATCACAGGTGAAGTTGTTCTTCTCGATGGCGGGCTCAACCTGCGGTAGCCGTTGCAGAACACTCCTTTCGCTGATTTAGGATCTATAAGAAATGGTTCGGTAGTTGTCGCCTTAACATATGAGATATAGAGCGAAGACTAGAGGGTTCATAAAAGATAGGATCCGTTACTTCCCCTAACAAGCAAGTCGAGTGGGTCTAAGGAGATATAAGTTACGCCATGACTTTCATCCACGTCGACTAACGAACGTGCTGTAAAGGATAGCTGATCTAAAGCAAGTTTACCTGTCCAAGTTGCAAGGGAGTACTTCGTCCATAACAGCTAGCAGTGCATCTGTAGTTGACTGCAGACTTACAATTAAGCCCTTGGCTCGCTAACGAAGAACGTTCCACCGGGACAGTCGCCTCTAACCCAAGATCAGCAAGACGGTACAAATGACCCTATTCAAACTTCCCTAACTACTTTATAATCATCATGTAAAGACAAAAGTACAGTTACGTTGCTTATAAAGGAGACTTTATGCTTGGGGTCAATGTATTTTCATTAATTGTAGGAGCCCTAATAAACCTTAGTGGGCCTGGTTCCTATATCAAATGGGGGTTCATACAGATGTCTGTAGCAAACCTCATCCTGATTCTACTCATGTTAGTAGTCTTAGCGCTCGCAATGGTAATTCCCTTTCCACACCGACCGGGAGGAAAAAAATGATAGACGATAAGGAGATTAAAGATACAAAAATCGATGACGAAGATGTAATCAACCATCAGTGGACGACAAAACTTCGTCGAAAGGCTGTCGGGGAACTTCCTCCGCAAAAACTACTCCCAGATAGTCAGCCAGCCTATGTTTCGAGTTGGATCTACGTGTTCGGGGTACTGACGCTTTCAGCTCTTGGTGTCGTAGCAATCTCGGGCGGAATCCTGGCGTTTTTTGGTCCTTCATGGTGGCAGCAGAGTCCCGAAGGTCACTTTATAAACTCGCTCCACCTTTGGAGCGTTGAACTGTTCTTCTTCTTTATGGTAGTTCACCTTTGGGGAAAGTTCTTCATGGCGGCCTGGCGTGGCAAAAGAGCACTGACTTGGATTACTGGTGCAGTAGCGTTCTTAGTTTCAATAGGCGCCGCATTTACAGGATACCTGTCCCAGCAAAACTTTGACTCTCAGTGGATATCGACACAAGGGAAAGACGCTATGAACTCCATCGGGATTGGAGCCTTCTTCAATCTCATGAACTTTGGTCAAATGTTTATGTGGCACATACTCCTCCTTCCGCTCCTAGTAGTAATAATCGTTGGCGTTCACATCCTTGGAGTTCGCGTCAAGGGAGTTGTTCCTCCCATAGGAACGTTCGAGGATAAGCAAGACTACGCGAAGCCTTGGAGCGGTAAGGTCAGACCTTATGACATCATCAAAGAAGGGGTCATAGCTCTCATTGTAGTTTCGTTGCTTTCGGTCACGCTATCGGTCGTATTCTCCTCTCCGAATAAAGCACCCCTCACCATCCAAAGATGGGCAAAAGCAGATCCGGTAGACTTTGTAACTACCGCCGCAACGGAGCTTGCTGGTACATCGTTTTCAGGCAGCTACGGACCTCCCTACAACAACGGAACTGGCGCACTTCAATCTATTGGACCGATATCGCTACAAAAGATTGCAGGAGTTCGAATTCCAATCAACTCGGCTCAGGACTTCGTATTGCAACCACTGTCAACGATTCCCAACAACCCAACTCTCAAGGACGCTCTGATAACCTATGAATCTGCAACGCCCTCCTTGCAGAACACATGGAACAGCAGCTTTGCCAAAGCGGACACAAAGCTTGCCGTGATCGGTAACTCAATATCTGTTCCGAAGGGCAACTATGGTCCCATTCCGATTCTCATGAAGAACCTCCTGACCATGGCGAACACTGGCGGATTAGACTCAGATCTAGAAAACTCTCATCAGTTCTACGGGACCGACTATACCAAACCCCTTTTATTTATGGCCGACGGAAGCTACATGGCTACGCTTGCCCAACAAGATCATCTCACCGGTGATCAGTGGGGTATGATGAACGAGACTGACAAGTGGCCCGGTCAACCTTGGTTATGGCTCTACACCATGTGGTATCAGATTCCACCGATGTCGACATCGTCCAACGCAGACGCGCTTGTAATGTCGATAATGGTACTACTAACCTTAGGCTTCGCCTCGATACCTTTCATTCCTGGAGTGAGATCAATACCTGAAAAAATAGGGCTCTATAAGTTAATCTGGCGAGACTTTTACAAGGACCAAAACGCCTCAAAGTAGGAGCCTACTGCTAAAAAAGAAAGCCCTGTTCCATATAACAGGGCTTTCTTTTGCCGCAACCTCTACTTCATACCAATCGGCATTGTCACATCCTTTTACACTCTTGCGCCCGAGGAGCTATATTATGACGCTAACACATCCGAAACGGCACCAAGTAAAGGAATAGACCATGAGATGGCCTTTAGCGAGAGACAGAAAACACGCCTTAAATTTGGCAAACTTCGACTCTACAACAAGGAAAAAGGTCGTAATCGTAGGCGCTGGGTTTGCAGGTTTGTCCGCAGTAGAGACTCTCTACCGCGAAAACTTTGATATTTTATTGATCGATAGACATAACTTTGCCACCTTTCAACCCTTGCTCTATCAAGTGGCAACTGCTGGTCTAAATCCCGGAGACGTGTCATTTCCCATAAGAACGCTGCTGAGAAAGTACCCTCAAGTGCGCTTTCGCCAAG
>JAJYFP010000029.1 GCA_021790855.1 Actinomycetes bacterium | reverse complement strand
AAAGTCTTTGTGAGCCTGAACCGTTTGCGTCCTCGACCGAGGGTACTACCAACCCGGTACGCGCCCAATAGTCTAGCTGTCTATAGGTAATCTTGACTAAACGACAGGCTTGAGGACCGCGGAACCTTCCCTGAAAAGTAGGCTCCGCCAAAACATCGCCCGTCGTAGTAGGGTCATTAACTTCCATCGTTGCGCCTCACTTCTATGGGTTGTAGAGACCGTACTTACACCATTGTTATTAATATCTTATCCACAACCTCTCCCCAAGGTGTCATCGGCAGGAAAGCAGTTCCTCTGAAGAAGAACGTCGTTACAGTCGAGCGAGTACGCTCATTCTTCTACGAGAAATCTTCGGGTTTTATTGAGTCCAAAAAATCTCTGAATTCACCGACAATCTCTTCGGGATTGGTAGGTGTGCTATCTTGTTCTTCATCGTCGGTTACTTCGTCAACGACCACACCTTCTGCGTCAATGAGCTCTTCTGAGACGAACATTGGTGCTCCAGTTCTAATCGCTAACGCCACTCCATCTGATGGACGACAAGAGACGATTATCGGTCCTCGTCCCTGGATGATCTCCATCTCCGCGTAGAACGTCCCACCCTTGAGTTCCGTTATCACCACTCTAAGTAACGACCCTCCCAAAACCTCAATGACATCTTTTAGGAGATCATGCGTCAACGGCCTAGGAGTTTCGAGCCCGCGGGCGGCGATCTCGATAGCTGACGCTTCCGGAGATCCAATAAACACAGGTAGCGTACGTTTAGGACTCTCTAGTTCCCGTAGCAGCATCACCGGAGAGTTGGTCCTAACGTCAACCTTAACCCCAACTAATTCAACTTCGACCATACCTCTTGAATCTAGTCGGATCTCAAGGACGCTACTAATGAAGTGTCGATCCGTTGTGACATTACACTGATCATCCATGCTACCTCCATTCGACCAACTGTCTTATCGGACCGCCTAAAGGTGGCTGTATTTATCGAGTAGACGCTCCATAAAGTAGCCTCGAAGACAACTACCGAGTGTCCTTAAATCAGAGACCTGCTCTTGAGCCTTGTGGCGCGCTTGGGGATTTCTTTGACGCAGGAGCGGTGTTATAACCTGCTCCACGAATCCCACCTCGCGTTCAGCAGATAATTTATACATACGTAGGTGTCTAGAGGTCACCCCGTACTTTTTGAAGACTATAACGAGTTGGACAATTTCGAAGTCTAACTTTCCATAGTAGCGCTCGCCGGCTATCTCTTTCGATTCAATCAGGCCGAAGGATTCAATCTCGCCAATCTCTGAAACCCGAGCTCCTGTAAGTCTTGAAAGCTCCTCGACCGAAAGCAGCTCTTCGCGTGCAAGCCCAAAGGGTTCTTGATCACCGGAGGTACCGTTGCTCAGACTGGTTGAGGGTGACGTAGGTACGTTAACGCCGGAGTCTTCGCCTTGAACGGTCGCTGTTCTAATTAGGTCTTGACGCTCAATTGTCGTGTTTATTTCGTCGACTTTTGGTGTCGGAGCCATCCCCATAGACTTGCCACCGCTTACTTTGAACTGCGATACTCCCCTTTCAACTGGACCGTGCTCATCTCCAGCATCAATCGACTGAGTCGTCTCAAATTTTACATGATCTCTTTGCGCTAAACGCGATACAAGATCAACGAGTTGACTTTGTTCGAAGTTTGTTCCAAGGTCGAACTCTAAGGGAGTATTCGAAGGTTCAATATGGTCTTGAAACTCCAAGGTCGGTTGTGTCACAAGTTCCTGGGGCTCTACTACGCGGCCGTCAAGCGTGTCTTTTATAACCTTTAGTGGTAAAAAGGAGTCTCTTTGAAGATGCAGCACCTTCTTAAGCCGCTCAATATCGTAAGGATAAAACTTCCTATACCCAGAGGGTGTCCTCTCGGGATCAATTAAACCTTGACTCTCTAGGTAACGGATCTTTGATATGGATACGTCAGGAAAGTCTTTCTTAATTAACGTAAGCACCTCTCCGATCGATAAGAAATCTAGTGCCTCTGACATTGCAGATCTCTCTGTGTCTCTCTACTCTTGTTCGCCAGTGAAGCATATATACGTGAATCGATACTTGCCAATTTGAAGCTCATCTCCATGGTTAAGACTCGCTAACTCGACTCGTTCTCGGTTTAAGTAACTGCCGTTCAATGAACCAGTATCTTTTAGTTCGTAGTGATCTCCTGTTTTGCGTATCTCGGCGTGGCGTCTCGACACCGTTATGTCGTCTAAAAACACATTAGACTCTGGATGTCTACCTATCGTCGTTATCTCTCGTTCAAGAACAAACCAAGAGCCTGTTCCTACTCCAGATTTCACTACTAACGCAGCGCTCCCCTTGGGCACTTCAGATAGAGCCAGTAGGTACTTTTCGTCTCCCGTATCACTAACTAAATCAAGTTGAATGAAACTAGAGGTCGTCTCGTCCTCTTGAAGCGTAACTGGTCGTCCACAAGAGGAACAGTATCGTGACCCCTCTTGATTGACGTGCCCACAGTGAAGACAAGCGACCAATGTTACTCCCAAATCTATATCTCTCACGCTATGGTACAAGATTACCCTCAACCTTGATAAAACCTTGAGAGTTTCTATCTATAGTTGTTATAAACCTAACACTCAAGCAATGAAAGCTTCATATTGAGACGAGTTCATCAGCGCCTCTACCTCTGCTTTATCCGCAAATTCAATCTCGCAGATCCAACCGGCTCCATAAGGATCTGTATTTAGAAGCTCCGGGTTACTTTCAAGCTCCGAATTCACGGCAACAACCTTACCTGAGATAGGGGCAAAAACATCGGATACCGACTTCGTCGACTCAACCTCACCAAAGGTATCTCCGCTACTTACGGTTTCTCCAATCTTGGGAAGCCCCACGAAAACAACGTCTCCCAGGGCGTCTTGGGCGTAGTCTGTGATACCGACCCTTACCACAGACTCACCCTCTGAAACTTGTGCCCATTCATGATCCTTTGTGTACTTGAAATTCTCGGGAAGATTCATTCTTCGAATACTAGCGGATACTACTTGGGAAAGGTTCAAGTAAGTTGGAGTTAACGCTAAAGAGCCTTGCATCGCATCTAAATGGAATTGTTTTCTAGGTAAAGATAGCAACTACAACCATGTTGAAGGTGTACAGATAAGCAGTTTATCCTGGAAAGTTGTTAGTCAGTTGTTAGTCATAGGATCATCTCCGTCACTGTCGACTACTCCACTTGGCGGTGAGTACGTGGAGCAAAGTGTCTATAACTATATCCTTCGGCGTTGGTACTGGTTTGGTTTCTAAGTTAATCTAGAAGTATCAAACTCCTCACGTGCTCATTTACTAAGGGCATAAGCACGTGAGTATCGCTTTAAGATTACAGCTCTATTAGCTATTTTTATTGCTTTATCTTTTTGATCTTCGGGACGGAACCTTATCGCATTTCTCCTAGTTACGTCCAATATATTCGATACATCATATCAAAAGACAACGACCCTCTGACAGCGAGTGCGAAGCACTGAGACCTATGAACATTGACTCAGACGTTACGGAGCTTGGATGCCACCGTTATATCGAGTAGAACAGTTGTAAATATCGAGTAGCCTACCTTCAAAGGAGTCGAAAATGGAAACGGAACCAGATAACGAGCAAAACCTCGAATCAGTCATCGAGGAGAAGGTTGATAAGAGGGATCTAACTCCAACTACAACGACAGAATCTGAAAGCGACGTCGTCATAAAAACCCGATTTGGGCAGAGAAGTAAAACCTCGACTCTGTTTGTTGGCTTAGGAGTATCGGCACTGATTCTGGTTCTTCTTCTCGTTTTTATCTTAGAGAATCTCCAGAGTGTACCTATTGATTTTCTAGGTTTGAAGGGAAAGTTTCCTTTAGGAGTTGCGCTTTTATTCTCTGCTGTTGCAGGAGTACTACTTACAACTGTGTTGGGGGCGCTTCGAATCATTCAACTTAGGTTGCGCGCCCGGCGACTACGGATAAGTTGATTTCGCCAACTATATTCCCCTCAACATCGATGAAACCCACTCAATTGCTCGAGACAGTTTATCTAAGGCAGCTGCTTCTCCATCGGACTCAACGGTCACCTTGGTGAGTGCATCTTCAGGGTCTGGCGCTACTAAAGTGAAGCCTCCATCAGAGTCGCCCGTTCGTATCCCATCTACCAACAGAACGCCTTCGCTTGCCTCAGCCTCCAACAGGTAACGCATCAAGGAACCTTTAAGCTCAAAGGGCGTATGCGTTTTTGCTGTCTTTACATACATCGGCGGGATACTGTTTGAAATGTCAGACAACTGCCTGTTCTGATGCGTCAATACCTCAAGAAGTTTACTCAGATTGTAGATACCGTCGGGCCCTGAGACAACTCCGGATAACACCATCGCTCCAAGAGGACTAAGACCAATGGTTTGAGTATCTGGAAGTTTTTGTTCCGATGGGACTTCCCCTTTACCTGCGGTCTTAATCTTTGCGCTTCGAAGTACTTCAAGACAAAGTGCCTGAGGTGTAGACTTAGCCCAATACGCCTCAACGTTGTGTTCTCTAGCCAAAGACAGCGACCTATTGGAGCTTTCCACGCTAAGAAATATCTGGTCACCTTGGCCTGCCTCAGATGCGAACAACTCGACCATCGCGTAGACAAAGTTTTGACCAAGCAGTACCCTTCCTTTATTATCAATGATCTCGAAGGATTCACCTGAAGGGTCAAATATAACACCGATATCAGATCCGGACTCTACCACAGACTTTGACACTCGACTTCTCTGATCCTCGCGCACCAAGTTTATGGCTCTACCCGTAGCCGCATATGGATTAAAACTTAACACGTCCGCATCTAACTTCGCGAGAACGTTGTGCAGCAAAAGTCCGACCGTACCAAAGGAGTAGTCAGTTACTATTCTAAACTTGCGTTCGCGAATACTTTTTACATCGACTACACCTAGTAGAGACTCAGCATAGTGTTCTACAACTCTTCCAGGAAATGAGATGTCTCCGATCTCGGATGATGGCATCTTCCGAAAGTCTTCCCTTGCCATCGCCCTCTCAATCTTGCGGATCTCCGACTCAGAGAGTTCCGCTCCATCAGAACCAAAAAGTCTTATCTCGACGGTATCTGGATCGTCGCCAAGGAATACCCGGAATCCTGCGACAGCTCCCGAATACTTAATGTGATATCTAACCAGTGGCATTGGGCCGACCTCTAAGTCTGATACTGACACTCCAACGGCGTTCGCACCCACCATCACGGCTCGTTTAAGCATTCTCGCTGCCTTGGAGGTGTCTCTTGAGGCGACGATCATTGAACGTGGTGGGAGTGTCGAGCCAAGGGCCATGCCTAGTCGCACTGCGATCTCTGGAGAGACGTCGACGTTGGCGAGACCACTTAGCCCGCTACCGGAAAACAGCGTTCTAACTGCTCGCGACTCCCATACAATCGAAGTGTTTACAGTAGTTCTCGACTGAACGTTCTTAGACGGATAGATCTTGACAAATGGTTGTACAATGGCTTCTTCGCCGATATAGCAGTCGTCTCCGACTACTACTCCATCTTCGAGGGTGACTCCTCTCCGTAGGTCACAGTTGCTTCCTACCACTGCTCCTGTTATATGTGCCTGAGGACCTAGGTAACAGTGGTCGGAGACGACGGAGTTCTCTACGACCGCGTCATCACCTACACGAGTAGAGGCTCCCAGCACGCTGTAACGTCTCACATGCGCTCCACTGTTCACCCTGACATTTGGTCCGATAATGACACAGTCTTCAATCTTCGCGTCGGGGTGCACCTGACAACCGGGACCAAAGTAGACGCTCGGTCGAACCTGAAATCCATCCACGGCTAGCTTTACTCGTCCATCTAAAATGTCTCTATGCGCCTTGAGGTAGCCAGCTAATGTTCCCACATCCTCCCAGTAACCTTCAGAGATCCACCCAAATATTGGACGCTTCGCCTTTAGTAGTTGAGGGAAAACGTCGGAAGAAAAGTCAGACACCGTGCCCTTTGGTATGTAGTCAAATATCTCTGGTTCAAGGATGTAGATGCCTGTATTGACCGTGTCTGAAAACACCTCTCCCCACGACGGCTTCTCTAAGAACCTGGTAACTGTGCCGTCGTTGTCCGTTGTAACAATACCGAACTCTAAAGGATTCTCGACTCTCTGCAGGACCACCGTGACAGTTGCACCCCGCTCATCGTGGTACTGTAGAGCCGCTCCTAGGTCGATATCTGTTAGAACATCTCCTGATATCACCAAGAACCTATCGCTTAGAAGCTCTCTCGCGTTTGCAACAGAGCCAGCAGTTCCTAATGGCGAGTCTTCAGAGACGTAAGAGATCTTAACCCCAAAGTCACGTCCATCTCCAAAGTAGGTTCTTATCGAGTTAGCAAGATAGGCTACGGTTACGATTACCTCTTCGTAACCGTGCTGTATAAGAAGGTGCAAGATATGTTCCATCATTGGAACGTTCGCCATCGGTAGCATTGGCTTAGGTTGTGTGGACGTCAAGGGTCTAAGTCGAGTACCTTCGCCCCCTGCCATTATGACTGCCTTCATATAATCCTCGTCCAATCCCGTCTTGATTTATAACTGCGACCAATCAACTATCTCTAAGGGCACTTAACTCAGTTCGACCGTCGTGCAAGGGCTTTTACGTAGCTAAGTCCAGCGTAATATAGAACCACTGTACCAACGCCGGCGACAACCTCGCCTGACGTGTGGATTATTATTCCCAGTTCACCGTAGTGTCCGGCAAAGACTAGAGCGGGTAGTGCTGTCAGAAGAGCAAATGTGCCCGCTTTCCCGACCCAGACGACGTCAACTCGAGTTTGACGCACTACA
The DNA here is from genome assembly GCA_021790855.1 of Actinomycetes bacterium. The sequence goes on along the minus strand of JAJYFP010000029.1, from coordinate 957 downwards.
AAAAGATAAATCATAACTATCGATACAAGGGCCTCGCGGAGCAAAAGGGGGACTGCAATTGTTAGCGGAAGATAGTGAGCATACACCAGTTCAACTGCAACAACTACCAAAACGATACGATCAGCTGTGGGATCAAACACCTTTCCAAATGTACTTACACCATGTATCTTTCGAGCCACGAAGCCATCGAAAAAGTCTGTAATACCCATGATCGCCAGGTTTCCAGCGATCGCAATCGGAGAAGTATGCGTCTGAATCTGATACAAGAAAACGGGTAAAAGTAGAAGTCGAATCGCTGTAATTAGATTGGGAATCGCTGTAGCTAACAACGATCTATATCTTTGATGAGAATGACTCGACCACAAAGCAACTTTCTTATCCATCTTTGCTCAGTTTAGGGTCTTCAACTGAATCAGATTACCACCGGCTTTACTTTAGAGACTTACACGATCTACAAAGACAAATCAACTTAGGTACACCCACAGACGGAGAGAACCTTCAAAACTATACGGGGCAAGAGTTCGTCGCATGTGACTCCTCTTAGCCAGAGCGAGACGTTTGACAAACTACAACAGCTCCGTCTCTGCAGTCTAGAGGTCTCTGACTTTGGTGTCCTAGCGGCCTTAGCGATAACTCATACCAACGCAACTGCATAAGACTGCCAATCGAAGCGCGTACGAATCCGTTGACGATAAAAGTACGCCTTTCCCTACGGCCGCGAGGTAATAGATTGCAACTATCGAACTATAGAGATGGATGGATGAACTTTGTCGGAGATCGAGTTCTCTCTAACTGCTTATCAAGGTGGTCTTGGGGCCGAGTCAACCCCACTTAACAGCTCTCACTGCGGTAATAACTGAAAAGTCAGAGTAATTGAGTGTTTTGAAGGAGGTGACATCTTCTCACCCAAAAGGAAGGGGCTTTATGCACTTATTCTCACTCATGCGGACACCAACG